>CAZYXU010000031.1:0-7169 GCA_964650945.1 uncultured Verrucomicrobiota bacterium
TTCATCATTGGCGCGGCCCGATCCCATGGCAAAATCCTCGTGTGTGGTTCTTCAGGCAAACAGCCTGCATCCATTCGAACAAAAACGAATCCTAACGCAATCATGCTTGAAAGGCAAGCGTTGAAATTTCCATTACGCCATGGCGCCATGGATCAGCCGCCGACGTAAAATCGTGCGTGACTATTTGTTTTGTTCATGGTACAAAACGACAATGAATTTTTGCCGGGAATAATCCCGCGGAAACGGATCGCGGCTGCCAGATATACAGGAATTAATCGCATGCAATACAATCGAATTATGGCGGCGGCATTGGCGGCGGGATTGGCGGGGGCGGTTTGTGCCCAGACTTCCGCGCCAGTTCCGGCCAAAGGGGCGGCCGTGCGCCAGGCGGCGCCCGCGCGAACTTTGCCCGCGCGGCAACCGACGCCGGCCCCAACGGCGGCGGCGCCGGCGGAATCGTATGACTGGGACTGGCTCAACGTGGCGGTGGGGGCCAAGATCGGCACGCTGGGCATTGGCGGGGACCTGACGCTGGGCGTGAACGAATATCTCAATCTGCGCGGCGGCGGTTCCTGGGCGAGTTTATCCATCAGCCGTAAAATTCAGGATGTGGATTACGATCTGGATTTGGATTTGACCACCTTCCCCATCCTCCTGGATGTGCATCCTTTTGCCAATAACTTCCGCGTCAGCGGCGGGATGATCCTGCACAGCCAGGCCAAGGCCAAACTCAAGGCGACCCCCGACAAAGAAGTCACCATCGGCGATCATAAGTATCCGGCCGCCGCCGTCGGGACCCTTTCCGGCGCGATTGAATCCGCGCGCCAGGTGGCGCCGTATATCGGCATCGGCTACGGCAATGCGGTCGGCAGCGACGCATGCCTGTCCTTTATTTTCGATCTGGGTGTAGCTTTCCAGACCTATGATGTCGCCCTGACTGCCGACGGTCCCGCGATGGCTTTCCCGGAATTCCGGGAGGATTTGCAGAAAGAGCAGGAAAAAATCCAGGACGACGCCGACAGCTTTAAAATCTACCCCGTCCTGGCATTCGGCATCGCCTATTATTTTTAATCAATTATTCGCTTATCTTCTTGTAAATAAGTAGTTTGCATCTATTTATGATTATAATCAGCATACGGCAGGACGCGGGGATGTTATGGCGGCGGGCAACAACGATTGGCATGGATGAGATGATTAAAAAAGCTTTTGCTTTGATTTTCGCCGTGATGTTTGGCGCCGGCATAACCATGGCGGCGTCGGCGCCGCCGATGACGCCGATTCCCATTGAGATTGATTATCCCTGCGGTTTGTCCGGGGCCTGGCCGGTGGCTTGCGGGGTGCCCTTTCCGTCCGCCATGCTGCCGGATGCCGCGGCGCTGTGGGTGGTGGATGACGCCGGCGCGCCTGTGCCGGCGCAGGTGGACACCACGGCCACCTGGCTGGATGGCTCGGTGCGCTGGGTGCTCTTGCATTTTAACGCTTCACCCGGCCGGAAATATTTTGTCAGAAACGCCGGCGCGCCGGCGCCGGCGGCGGATGTTGCCGGCGGCATGACGGTGACGGAGACGGCGGCCGGGGTGACGATCAAAACCGGCGGTGCGGTGTTTTTTATTGCCGCGGACGAAGCCCTGGTCGCGCAGGCTGAATTGGACAGCCGGCGTTTGCTGGAGCAGGCCGGCCGCGGCGCGTATGTGCAGGACCAAAAAGGGCGGCTGGCGCGGTTGGGCGGTCCGCTCAGCGGCATGCAAACGGCATTCCGCGTCCGGGGTGCATGGTGGACGGTGGTGCGCAAGGAAGGCTGGTATGTCACGGAATCCGGGGAAAGGCTGGCCCGCGGGACTATTTGGCTCGAGTTTCATGGCGGATGTCCATATGTCAAGATCACGCATCGCCTGGTGTTGACGGAGGACACCAACGAAGTCTGGTTCAAGGATATTGGCCTGGACTTTAACGGCGGGGCCGGGGCCGCCACCGCGGCGGTGGCCTTTGCCGTTGATCCCTCCGGGCAAAAGCCGCCGCTGGAAGTCAGGCTGTCCGCCGGCGAATCGGCCTGGCTGCTGCAGGATGACTTTCCGCATTTCATGCAGACGAATTCCCGGTTTACAGTTACGCATCGCCGGCGGGATGGAAAACTAGCTGACCTGGCCGGCGGCGCGGAATGCGGCGATTGGTGCGCCTGGCGCGGGGTGGCGGCGGGATTTACCGTGGTTTTGCAAGATTTTGCGGAACAATATCCGAAGGAATTTTACGCCTCAACCGCGGGTGTCACGGCGCGGTTATGGGCCGGCCGCGGCGGGCGGGAATTGGATTTCCGGGCAGCCACCCTGGCGCGTGAATATTGGGGCGAGGATTGGTGCAAAAAATCCGACCTGGGTTTGGATCGGGTGCAAAAGATCCATTGCAACGCCCAGGCTTCCGCGAAGACGCACGTGTTATGGCTGTTGCCGGATACGGGCGGCGGGGCGCCGGCGGCGGCGGCGCGCGCGGAAGCCGCTGCCAGGGGCGTCAATGCGCTCGCCGATCCGGCCTGGATCTGCGCCGCGGGCGTCATGGGAGTGGATATGCATCCCAAGGATACCGCACGGTTCCCGCGGGAGGAACTGTATCTATCCGATTTCTTTGACCGGCACCTGCTGCCCAACCGCGTGTTCCCCATGACCGGCTGGATTGCCTGGGGCGCCAATCTGGGCACGCGTTATGGCCGGGAAAACGACACGGGCAAATATTACATGACCTGGTGGCGCATGAGCGGCTTGATTGATTATCACATGCGCAACAGCGTCTGGCTGCTTTATGCCCGCAGCGGCGAGCGCAAGTACCTGGATTACGCCGCGCGGTTCAACCGTTTCGCCGGCGACATGAACATGCACCATTGGGATTGCGGCGATGCCAAGTCCGGAACCCTCAAGGTCCGCGGCGGTTTTGCCGGCGATGCCCTGTACAAGGGGGCCGAAATCGCCAAAATGGGCGAGGCCGGCAGCCCCGGCAGCCTGCCGATTTACTGGCGTTGGAGCAGCGGCAAGGCTGGCTTGGCCGGCGGTTCCGGGGCCGACGTGATCAATTATCTTTACCACTTCTACTTCACCGGCGATTGGGATGTCCGGGAACTGCTGGAAGAATGCGCCGCCGCCACCAAACAACATGCTTTCATGCAGACTACCGGCGTGAGTTGGGGCGGCAATTTCACCGACTTGCGCTGCCTGGCGGCCATGTATTCCATGGATTGGGATCCGGAACTGGGGGCCATGGTCGCCAGCCTGGCGTCCCAGAACATGGATTTGGCAAGTCCCAACGGCGTCTCCGAAAAAATGACCCCCACGCCCACTTATAAGGCCAGCCGCGTTGCCATTTCCATGCTGGCGCTTTACCGCCTGACGCAGGACGAACGGGTGCGCCAATGTTTTTTGAAGCTGGTTGATTACCAGTGCCGTTTCCAGCTTTCCGAGCGTCCGGTGGCCTACCAAAGCGCTTCCGGCATGTATAACGCCATGGCATCCCTGTTGACCGGCGACGCCAAGTACCTGCGCATCGCCTGGCAGAGCGTGGATAACGCGTTGTCTGATTTTAAAACCACGCTGGCCGAAGATCTGGCCGCAGATGGCGGCAGTCTGACCAACCTGCCGTGGTATCCCGCGCATTACAATTATTTCCCGTTTGTCAGCCTCCCGGTGCTGATGAAGGCCCGCCTGCAATATCCCGACGCACTGGAGCCGTTGCCCCTCTTGCGCAAGCATGGCGCATCGACGGCGAATGCCTGGGCCGTTTTTGAAAAACAGCCGGGGCAGGCGGTGGAATTAAGCCTGCACTTTTCCCTGGCGGAGAGCGCGGATGTGCAGCCGGTGGTTTACGGGCCGGATGGCGCGCCGGCGGCCGGGTTTGAAATCGCGGCCAAGGAGCGCCTCTTCAAATCTTCGGTGGCGGGTGAGTCGGCCGCTTACTGGCTGAAGTTGATCCTGCCGGCGGATTTGCCGGCTGGGGTTTATCGCGTTGGCCATGCCGACCGCGGCAGCTTTGCGGTGCTGGATGCCAATGTCGCGCGGCTGTGCCTGGAATGCCCGGAGGGTTTCTGGCTCAGCAATTCGGGGATCGAAGCTCCGGGCGCCTTTTTCTTCCATGTGCCTGAAACTTGCCGCGAAGTGCAAATGTTTGCCAGCCGCCCGGTGTCGGTCATGCGCGGCGACGGTTCGCCCGCGGCGGCGTTTTCGGAGGATGCCGCGGCCGCCACAGCCGCCGCGGCCGGATCAACCGGCGCGATTTGCGTGGGTCGGATAAAACTGCCGGCGCCGGCAGGGACGGCCGGCGATTGGAAAATCTCCTCGCCCGACCCGGTTTTTGTGCGCCTCATGAATGTGCCGCCTGTTACGGCGTATCTTTCGCCACGTCGTTTATTTGCGCCCCCGGTTGCTCTGGCCGCGGCGCAACCGCCGCCGGTCTTGCCGCCGGCCGGAGAAAAACATGTCGAGGGCTTGGTAGGCGGCGCGCTGCAACTGGCCGGCGGGGAAACGCTGCGGTTCAAGCGCGGGGCGCCGCTGCCGGACGGTTCGTATGAAAACTTCCCGGGTCTGGCCGGCACGATCGAATTCTGGTTCCGGCCGAATTGGTCGGCGCTGGACCAGGCATCCGTCAAAATGCAGCGCCGCCAATGGGATTTATTGTCCGCTGGTCCGCTCGCCATTTATTACCTTTACGGCCAAGTCCGTCCGGCAGATATGCCGGATGCCTTTTTGAACCTGGCGTGCGGCCGGAGTAAATATGCCAGCCGCGGCCGCCACCGGCGTTTTGGCAATATGGCCGGCGTTTTTCCGCGGGCGGGCGAATGGCTGCATATTGCCGGCGTCTGGGAATTCGATCCCCAGCGCCGCTACCCGGTGTTTTTCAACCACTCCCGCATTTTCATCAATGGCCGGCTTTGCCGGCGCGCCGGGTGGGGACTTGATATGGTGCGGAGCGTGGAACTGGACGATTTTGACCTGGCGGACATTCCGGAGTGGATTACGTTGGGCGGCGATGGCGCCTTTGATGAATTGCGCATCTCCGACGTGGCGCGTTACACGGAGGATTTCACCCCTTCGCGCGCGCCGTTTGCGGCGGATGCGCCCACCAAACTTTTAATGCATTTCGATGAGCCAATCACCGCCAGCGGTCCGGACGGGCGGCCGGTGGAATGGATGTTCGGCAAATGACCATTTTCAATCAAACAAAATAGGAGACAGCGGACATGCAACTGCGTTTTTGGCTGGCAATCGGGATCTGCGCCGTTTGGGCGCAATGCGCGCGGGCACAGGCGGCGGAATGCGTTCCGGACCTCGTACCCATGCCGAAACAATATCAGGCGCTGGAAGGCCGGGTAGCGGTGGCGGGATTGCCCGTGGTAATTGACCTGGAAAACCGGCAGTGCCAAATCGGGGCCGGCGAAATCATCAAGCAGGTGCGGGCGCTGGGCGGCGCCGCCGGCGCAATCGAGGGGCTGGGCGCCAACAGCGACCATCCCGGCATATACATCCTGGCGCTACCCCAGCCGGCGGCGGCGGCCCTGGCTGCTGAATTGGCTTTGAAGGTCACGGTCGCAAATCCCGGCCCCCAGGGTTATGCGATCTACGCGGCATCCAATCGCGTGGCGGTCATCGGGAGCGATGCGATCGGCGCTTTATACGGGGCCATGACCTTGCGCCAGATGCTGAAAATGGAGTCGAACCAGGTGGTGGTTGCCGCGGCGCGCGTCTATGACAAGCCCGATTATCGATACCGGTCCGCCATGGGCGTCCGCCGCGGGCTCTGGCCGCTGTCCCTGGGCGATAAGGATGCCGTGCAGGGATACCGGGCGGGCATTGACTGGATGCTGCATTTCAAAATGAATTTGATGGATAATCATGACTCGGTGGAGAATCTTATCCGTCATCCGGAAAACACCAATGACTGGAAATTCGTACGCGATCTCAACGATTATGCCATCGAACGCGGAATTTATCCGGTGCTGTGGGAAAGCACCCGCATCGGAAACGGCACCTACGACGCTCAGCGGCCCGAATTCCAGAACTGGGATTGCGTCTATAACGGTAAGGGGAAGGGCGGGCGTTATTATTGCTGGTCCAGGGATGAGTTGGCGCGCGAGCATATTCGCCGGGTAGCCGAATTCGTCCGCGCATGTAATTTCAAAATGATTTGCGTACACCCGGTGGACGGCGGCGGGGCCTACGATCCGGAAAGCTGGAGCAAGCGCTGCCCGCGCTGCCGCGAACGGTTCGGCGCCGACCGCTGGAAGGCCACGGTGCACCAGTTCAACGCCTGGGCCGGGATGCTGAAGGAACTGGCGCCGGATATTCTGTTCACCAGTCCGCTTTATCCGTATAACGCGGAATACGCGGATTTTTCGCGCTTTACCGGCATTCCGGAAAATGTGTGGCGCGAAAACAGCATCGATTATTGGAAACGCCTGCACGCGGGACTGGACCCATCCATCATCCCCATGACCTGGAGCGCGCGGCCGCAAAACATGAAGGTTTACCGCGAGTGTTTTGACGGCCGGCCGATATATGTTTATGCCCACAGTTTTGTCGGTCTGGGCTATTTCGGCGCCTGGCATCGGCGCAATGGCACGAATTACGAGGGCCATCCCGGCGATATTTTCGCCTATGCCTATTACATGGACACCAGTTACAAGGTGCTCTGGCTGAACCAGATTTGCGATTGCGAATATGCGTGGAATACCGCGGCGCCCGGCAGCCAACCGTTTGACGGATTGTATTACGATGCCGAAAGGGATCATACCGAACCGCCTGAGATCATCAACGATTGGCTGCCCCGCGCCTGTCGCGCGTTTTTCGGCGAAAAACTGGGCAATGCCATGGCGCCGGTGTATCAGGCCGGCGTTTTGACCCGTTATATTCAGGATCCCGGCGGCGCTCTGGCGCTGGCCAACAAGAATCGTCAGAAACCCATGGCGGACGTCGATCCGGACACCGCGGGCAAGGCCGGCAACGAAAAGGTCCTGGCGCCGGCCATGGTGGACAGTGCGGCGCGGATGGCCACCCAGGTCCAGGCTACGACAACCGCCCTGCGGGCGCTCGAACAGGCCTATGCCGCTTTGGACACCGCGTCGCCCCACCAGCGTAAAATCGTCATGTTCTTTTACAAGCGCATGCCGCTGTGGCATTTGATCGCGCGCGCGC
>CAZYXU010000031.1:7269-30005 GCA_964650945.1 uncultured Verrucomicrobiota bacterium
TTTGTCGGCGAGGGCGGGCGCGGCGTGCTCTTCCAGCATGACATGTGCGGCTTCGGCCGCTACCCGTTCGGCCAATCCACGCCTTTCCCGGAAATCTGTCAATATGCCGACGGTCGCCGCGATGCCACCAACCTGGTGGTCCTGCTGGCGCATCCGGCCATGCCCGGCCTGGTCCAGGGCGATAAAACCTGTCACATGTATTACGATCATATCACACCCCGGCCCGGACCGCATGGGGTGGCGCTGGCCGCGGATGAGACCGGGGCGCCGGTGGTGGTGGCGGGTGAGTTCGGCCGCGGCAAAGTCATTTTCGACGGGAACATCAATATTGACAACCATGATCAGGAAGCCGCGTTAACCGGTTTCAACGCTGTCCTGACACGCGGCGCGGTGGAATGGTTTGCCGGCGTCAAACTGGTGGAAAAACAGGCTGACCGGCAGGATTGAGGGGAGATAGGGGATGGCGGCAGTAAAATTCACACGCAAATCGTTCAGAACATTTGCCGGACGGGAATGCATCGTCACGTATGGCACGGTGCGCGGATCGAGGCCGGGGCCGGTACTGACGGTGATTGCCGGCCAGCATGGCATGGAACACAGCGGGCCCAACCTGCTGCCATGGTTTATGGAAGAAATCAGCCGGGAGGATTTCGCCGGCACGCTGCACATCTGTCCCTGCGCCAATCCGCTGGCCTTGGAAATAGATTATGAAATTTATCCCGAGCGCGAAGACCTCGGCAAACTGCAGGATTATTATTACTCGCGCTTCCGCCATGAGTATTGCGTGTTCGGGCTGGACCGCAGTTCCCGCACCATGTACAACATGAACCGGCTCTGGAACTGCCGGGGAATCCACGGGGTTGCCGGGGAAATCACCGCCTGGCTCTGGCGGGAAATCTGCGTCCCGGCAGATGTCACCATCGACCTGCACTGCCTCCAATCCGAAAAACCGCTTATTTTCAACGGCAATTCCGTCAACAATCCGGTGGCCCGGTATTTCGGCGTGGAAGCGATTTTCATGACCAACCCGCAGCCGGACGATTATAACCGGCATAATCTGCTGTACCAGGTGAATACCCGGCCGGGTCATTACGGGTTCTGCGTGGAATTCTCGCTCCAGCACGGATTAAGGGAGTCGGAATATCCCCTCGGTAAACGCGGGCTGCGCAATATCATGCAGGCGATGCGCATGCTGCCCGGCGAAATCATCCATGACCGGCCGGTGTGGATCATCCCCTACGGCGCATCCGTCCCGGTCAAGGCCGGCGCATCCGGCCACATCCGGTATTGCTGCGAGCTCTATGACCGGATTGCCAAGGGGGATCGACTCTATGAAATCAGGGACATCCAGACGCTCGCAATTGTCGAGACGGCTTATGCCCCGCTGGACGGCATCCTGTGCGGTAAAAATTATCTCCCGGTGATGAAGTCCGGCGCAACCGCCTGCACCGTGGCCGCGCCCGAACTGGCCGCGTCCGCCGGGGAAAAACTCGAAAAACTGCCGGCATTCATCTGACGGTTGTGGATGGCTGCGGGCTGCAGGGAGGGGCTCGGATCAGTGCGGCGCAGGTTCCGGCTGCCGGCGGCGCCGTAGCGTAAACCATCGGCTGGAGAGAAGATGCTTAGATCATTCATGTTGTTTTTGGTTTTTTGCGCGCTGACCGCGCCGGCGGCCGGCGCGTTTTCCGCGGATGACTTGGTTTATTTCCACGCGGGCTTTGACGCGAACACGGAAGCCTGCCTGAACAACCCGCCGGCGGCGCCCGCGGTAAGCCAAGGCGCGCGCTTGGCGCCGGACGCCGGCAGTCCGGCGTCCGCCGGCACCCGGGTGGAGTATGACCTGGGCGCTGATTTTCCAGACCCATCCGGCTCGCTGGAATTGCGCCTGCGGCCGGAGGCCGCGCCGGCGGAGCCCGGTGAAATCATGCGCGTTCAAAGCCGCGCGGCCGGGAAGGATGGCTTTTCCATTGCGCTGGCTTATGCGCCCAACGGGCAACGCTGGTATTTCCAGGTTCAAGGCCGCGGCGGACAATGCGAACTGGCCGCGTGGCATGGCGCCGTCAAACCCGGGCAGTGGAACCACCTGCTCCTGACGTGGGACCGGGCGGATGAACAAGCTTGCTCAATTTACCTGAATGGCGAATGGTTGATGTCCCAGCCATTCACCGGGCGCATGGCCGGGCCGGCTGCCTTGGCCATCGCTCTCACCAACGATACGGCGGTCAAACTGGGCCCCCTGGCGATTTATCGGCGCGCGCTTTCCAAATCCCAGGCGCAATTGCTGGCCCAGCTTTCCACGCAGGCGGTTGATCGGATTGCCGGCTTGGCGGAGCAAATTCGGCAGGATGACCGGACGGCGGAGGAACGCCGCGCGCTGGTGGCGCGTCTGCAGGGGAAGGTTGGGCGTGTATATCACAACCGCGGCATGGTTGCCGGGACGGCGCCGATGCCGGAGGGAGTGCTGGCGGAAGGTATCCGCCCGGAAGACCTGGGCAAGATTGATCTGGCCCGTTTTGCCGTCATTTATTTTCCGCTGGGCCCGAATTTCCAGATTACGCCCGATCAATACCCGGCCATCCGGAAATTTGTCGAGGATGGCGGCGGTTACGTGGGAGACTGCCAGGGCGCGTATTTTGCGGAAAAATTAAAAATTTTACCGATCACCTGTTACTACAACAACATCTGGGGATTGTACAAGATTATGCTCCGGCCGCATTTTGTCACCGAGCACCGGCAAGAGGAGATCACCATGCATTTCGGCAACGGCCCGATCATGGTGGCGGGGGAGGGGTGCCAGGTGCTGGCAACCTACGCCATGACCTTGCCGGGCGGCTTCACGCCGGCGGCCATCATCGCCGGCAAGTATGGCAAAGGCACAGTCGTGATTTTCGGCGCGCATCCCACGGGGGAAAAGGTGGCGTTCAAGGGCACCCGCGCGCATTTCAGCGGCAAATTACTGGGGACGGAAAGAATGTTGGTTAACGCGTTGCTCTTGGCCGCCGGGCTGGTGGATGACGAGGGAATGCCGCGGTAATTGCTTGTCCGCAAAATTGCTGGCAAGCGTTTGCACAAGATCGGTTTTCGATGTTGCATTTGATAATTTCCGAACCGCTGAAATGGATGCCATCGCCATGATTGCGGCCGGGGCGCCGGTATGCGCGGTGCGCTGCGCCAATCCCGCCGATCCGGTGCAGCGCTTCGCCCGGCGCGAATTGCTGCGTTACCTGCGGTTAATCGCCGGCGCACAAGCGCCCGCCCGCCCGCCGCACGCGGCAACGCAAGTGATCCTGGCGGCCGGCATGGATGCGGACGATGGATTCGAAATCCGCGCGGCGGCCGGCTTGCTCCGCCTAACCGGCAACAATCCCCGCAGCCTGCTGTTTGGCGTGTACGCTTTCCTGGAGCGTTATGGCCATTGCCGGTGGCCGCATCCGGGCGAAGACATCGTGCCGCGCCTGGCGGAACTGCGCGTGACGCTGGCGCGGCCTTGGCGGGAAACCGCCGCCTTCCGGCATCGCAATCTTTATCCCGAAGGCGGCCGGTTTTCGCTTAAATGGATGCGGCAACTGGCGGATTGGGCGTCCAAAAACCGCGTGAGCGACTTGACCGTCAGTTTTTCCGCCTGGGCCAGATACCGGCGGGGGCTGTCCCCGGAAATTGCCCGGCGCGGGCTGGCGCTGAACCTGAGCGGGCATTGTCTCTCCGCCTTCGTTCCCCGCGAAACGTTCCAGACCCATCCGGATTGGTTTGCGCTGGCCGGCGGCCGCCGGATGGAGCACGGCCAATACTGTTTTTCATCGCCGGCGTTCCGCCGCGCCCTCCAGGGCGCCATGCTGCGCTTTCTGGAATCCGAGCCGCTGGTGTGCCGGATATCGGTCTGGGCCAACGACAATGCGTTCAAGTGCGAATGCCCGGCTTGCCGGCGGGCGGGATTTCTCGGGTCGTTTTCCGGATGCATCAACGAAATCGCCCGCGCCTGCCGCCGGCGTTTTCCCGGCCTGGTCGTTGATTTCCTCGCGTATAATGCCGCCCTGCACAATTCCATGCTGGCGCCGCGCGGCCGGCTGGCGCTGTCGGATTGCTCCGTGGAATTCGCGTATTGGGGGCGCGATTACCGCCGCGCCGTCGGTGCGCCGGGCCGGCCGCCGGCCGATGTCCAGGCCGAACGGCACCTGCGCCAATGGCGCCGGCGCGTCCGCAATAACCTGTACGTGCTGGAATATTATACCGACTTGTGGATGCATACCCACCTGGCGGCGCCGTTGCCCGGGGTCATTGCCCGGGATTGCCGGCAGTATGCCAAAATCGGCGTGGACGACATTGGAACGCTCTTGGTGCTTTGCCCGGATAACCTGAACGAGCGCGCCGGCGCCGCGGACCGGCTGGCGCCTAAGGTTTACCTGAACTTGTTTTGCTTTGCCGCCTGCGCCTGGGATCCGCAATCGGCGCCCCGGTCCCTGCTGAAGGATTACTGCCGGGCGCGGTTCGGCCCGGCCGGCCCGCTGGGCCTGAAATATATTTCACAAATGGAAAAAACGCTGGCGGGCATCACGGCCTTCAACCGGGAGTTATTCCGGCTGCGGTTCGTGGATATCTGGACGCGGGATAAAACGCCGCGCCAGGGCGGGGTGAAGTTCGTTCCGGTGGATTGGACGCCGGATGCGGCGTGGACCGCCGTTGACCGCCGGCGTTGCGCGGTTTGCCGGCGGATGCTGGACGAATTGCAGGAGTGTGAGCGCCGGACCGGCTGGCATCCGCGCGGGACTGACCGGCGGCAGCGCGCCAACCTGGAGGAATTGCGCGCGCGCTGGCAGTCAGTCCGCGCACGCCTGACAGGGCTGCATTGGCAGTTGCAGGCGCAGCAGGCCCTGCGGGCCGGGCGCGGTGCGTTGGCACGTGAACTTTTAACGCGGGCCTTGAGTCTGGGCGGCGCTCTATCGGGCGCCGAGCGGCGGTATTGCCGGCGCTGGCGGCAATCTTTGATTAGCGCTGCTCCGGCAGCCGCTGCGCGAGGAACGCCAGCCGGTATTCCCGCGGAGTCTGCCCGGTAAGCTGCCGGAAGACGCGATGAAAGTAATAGACATCGGCAAACCCGCACGCGGCGGCAATCTCCTTCAGACGCAGGTTGCCTTGTCTCAGCAGGCGCGCAGCGCGATGAATGCGCCGCTGTTGCATGAAAAGTCGCGGACTGATACCGATACCCACACGGAATAGCTGGCGCAGATAAACCGTGCTGACGCCGGCCTGTTGTGCGAGGTCGTTGACCCCCAGCGCCGGATTGCCCAATTCGCGCTCAATCAAGGCGAAAATCGGCAGCAGGCGCGCGGTTTCAACACGGTAGCATCCGGCGCCCGGCAATTTCACGCGCGCGCTGAAACAGCGCAGCAGTTCCGTCATGATCACATGCAGTCCCGCGCGCATCCTGCCTTGCCAACCGGGCGGCTGCAGGGCAAACTCACGCGCCAGGTCATGGAAGGCCGGATACATCGGCGCGCGCGGTTGCCTGCGGAAGATGCCCGCGAAGGCCAGGGTATCCATCAACTCGACGGCGCCGAGCAGGATGCAATAGGCGTGCACGATAATCAGGCGCATGCCGCGTCCGCCAGCGGGCTGGATACCGTGGGGCACGTTGCGGGGAATGAGCAGCAAATCGCCGGCGTAAATATTTTCGGGCGCGGCGTCCCCGCCCACCCAGGCCGTACCGCGCCCGGCGCCGATGCAGATGAGCAGCGGATCGGCAAACTGTTTGCCGTTGCGCCGCCAACCGGCGGGGCAAACCCATTCGGTCGCGGATACGGGTTCGATTGTCATTCCATCCAGGTGTTCGCGCAGGAATTGTCCGGCGGCGGCGGGTATGGCTGGATATTCGGCAAAGTCGGACGGTTGGTTCGGCATGGCCCTGGTTGGGGGCGCCGGATGGTTTGGATCAGAGGATTGCATAGCGCATGTCGTCTTTCTTGGAGTTTCGATTAATACAATAAATCCAGCTTTCTGTCCATTGTGAATATTCCGCCGGATTTGTATCCTGTCCGCATAAACAGGGAGATCATATGAATGCGCCTTTTGAAAAGTTAATCGTCCGCAGTCCATTTGTTGATGAATATGACCGCTATGCCGATCTGGCCGGGCGTTGTGCCGCGGCCGGGGTAACGCATCTGACCTTCACGGAAATCGAGCGCTCGCTATGGGAAATTGACGATCCAGCGGACCCCTATCTGCACTGGTCGGTAGTGCATACCAGCCTGTTTAAAATATTTCCGCCGGCCTTGTTGCAGGATTGGGTGCCGGAAGATTACGCCGCGCGCGCGCGGGAATCGATCGCCCGCCGGGCCGCGCTCCTGAAGGGCGCCGGATTGAAGGGGGCGGTGTTTCTGTACGATCCCATGTACTGGCCGGAACGGGTTTTTCAGCGCCATCCGGAATTGCGGGGTCCCCGGGTTGATCAACCCCTGATCTGCAAACATCCCCGTTACGCGCCATGCGTCGATCGCTCGGAAGTCCTGGCAATGTATCGGGAGGGTTTTAAAAACCTTGCGGAACTCGCCCAGGGATCGCTGGATGTGGTCATCATCCGTACCAACGACAGCGCTACCGGATTCTGCTGGAGCCGGCTGTACAACGGACCAAACGGTCCGCTGCATTGCTGCAAGATTCATATCTTCGACCGCCTGCGCCGCTTCCTTGAGGCCGCCCGCGCCGGGGCGTCACAGGCCGTGGAGTTTTACATCCAGGGCGCGCGTTTCACCGGCGGCGGCGCGCCGGAGCGTGCATGTTTTTTAAATCATATGCCCGAAGGTTGCGGCGATTATATCCACGGCGCCGGCAACGCCGCCGGCGGGCGGACCGTGGCGGGCCAGCCGACGGAAGCCACGTTGTTTCCCGTGCGGGGGTTGCCGAATCCGGCGGAAATCCTGGACAAGTTAAGCGCGGCTTTTGCCGGCGGCATTCAACAGCCGGTGTTTTTCACGCGGCCGACCATGTATGGCAACAATTGGGAGGGGGAGTCCGTCATCACGGATGTTATCGCTGCATTCAATTGCGCGCCCGGCACCGGGCCGGTGGCCCTGGTGCGGCTGGCCGCCGGGGTGGCTGAACGGCGTTATGGCGCGGAAGTCTCCGAGGATGTAGTGGCCGCCTGGTGGCATCTGCGCGCGGCGGGCAAAGCGCTGGCCCGGATCAGCCCGGACCTGGGAGTGATCTTCATGGGCTCGCTGGGGCAAAGGCGCCTGACCCGGCCGTTTGTGGTCTTCCCGGAACGCCTGTCGCCGGAAGAACGCGCCGATTACGAGCCGTTTATATTCAGCGTGGATAAAAATCCGCCGCGGATTGATCTGCTGGATGACCAGACGACCCGCCTGGTTGAGGATGAAGAACATCTGGCCCGGTATAACAAGGATTTTGCGGAAGCCGTCCGGGAATATGACGCGGCCTTTAACAGTTTCAAAAAAGCCGACGCCTGCTGTCCGCATGCCGATTTCCAGGCGGCCATGACGGGACAGGAAATCCTGCAATGCTTGTTGCGCAATGTTCAGAATAGCGTTAACTTCCAGGTGCGGCTGGATGGGTTGCGCCAAATCCTGGGGCGTGAATCATCCCGTGTTCCTATGCGGGCAACGGATCATTATCGGCGGTCGGAATCAACATTACTCGAAGAATTGCGGCAGCGGCGCGCGGAATTGCTCGGCATTATGCGCGACGAAATTGATAATTGCCGCGCCCTGGCCGATCTGGTCGACCGGCATCCTGACGCCATGGTCATGGCGGCCGAGCCGGCGGAGGAAACCCCGTTCATGCTGGGGCCCGGCGTGGCGGCGGCATTGCGGCGCAAGGCGGATACCATGCAGCGCCATATGCTGGAGTTGGATGAATTTACCGGCTGGCGTCGAACCGCCGGATTGGAAGAACAATGAATGCGAAATTGCTGGCGCCGGCGGACAATTTCCACCGGGTACACACTTATTTCAAGGGATCGCCCTGCCATCCGGACGGCCGGCGGATGCTATACCTGAAGTTCCAGAATCTGCGCGCGCCGGCCGCCGTCTGCCTCCTGGATCGCGAGTCCGGGCGGGAAACCGCCATCGGCGCCAGCCGGCATTTCAATTATCATAGTGGAGCATCCCAATATTTCTGCGCCGGCGGCGCCAAGGTTATTTACCAGTCCCGTCGGGATCGTCTGGCGGTGTATGACCTGCGTTCCGGCAAAACCCGCGATTATGCGGGCCGGCTGTGTCCTTATGCCGGCAACTTGCATGAGTATTTTGTGGAAATTGACGCGGACTTCCCCCGGCAACGGCAGGGACGGATGGGCATCTACCTGCGCCGGATTGACGGTACGGGTAAAAGATGTCTGGCCACGGTGGACGACTTGCTGGCCGCCCATCCGCGCGGCAACATGCTCCGGCTCGCGCGCTTGCGGTTCAGGCTGGGAGCCGAAATCAGCCCCGACCAGCGCCGGGTGATTCTTTTCCTGGTCACCCGCGACGGATCGCTGGTGCGCGATTACTATACCTGCGATATGCAAGGCGGCAACCTGGAATTTCACGGCAACCTGGGCGGACACATCATGTGGCATCCGGATAGCCGCCGCATCCTGGCATTTGCCGTGTCCTGGAGCACGATCATGGGGGAGTTTCCAAGGCGCGCGGGCGCGCCGCGCGGATACTATGGACGGCTGGCCGAATACGATACGTGTACGCGCAAAATGCGCGTCCTGTCGCCGTTCCCGATCCGCGGCGGCTGCCATGTGTCGCCGGCGCCGGACGGCAATCTGGTCGCGCTGGACGAGATTCAGCCGGATGCGGCCTCCATCCTGATGTTCAACTATGCAACCGGCAAAATAACGCGGCTATGCCGGCAGGATTATCGGGCGCCTTTGGAAAAGACGTCGGCATCGCGCTCGGCCAAGCAATATGACATCAATCCCCATCCGGTATTCGATCCCGGCAGCCGCCGGATCGTGTTCAATGCCTGTCCGGACCGCCGGGTGGGGTTATATGAATGCGAAATTGGAGGAACTGGAACATGACTTTGCCTGCCGCGCCTGTGCAGCAGGGCGATCCCGCCGCATGCGTTGCCTTCGGCGAAGGTGTCGCCGACAAGTTGATCGCTTTTCATGGCCAGGGCGGATTGCTCGCGCGCTCGCCGGAAAATATTTTAAACTTATACGGCATGCTCCGGTTGGGGGATATCAACGGGTTATACGACGATTTCGTCGATCGGCATCTGGCGTTTTATGCCGCATGCGGCCCCGCACCGGACGCCGATTTTCCCCAACTCGCCATGGGCGGAATTGCCGGTGCCTATCGCCTGCTGCAGGGCCATTACCGGCGCGGTCCGGAAGGATTGGAGGGATTGCGCCTGTGTGTGCGCCAGCTCCTGGAAAAAATGCGCCAGAATCCCGCCGGCGTGATTGGGGCGGCGCCGGCGCGCCCCGACCTGGTCAGCGTGGATGCCCTGCTGCAGGTCGCGCCGTTCCTTTGCATGGCCGGCGAGGCCTTGCAGGATGACGCGTTATTCGATACGGCGGTTGGGCTGGCGGCGGAAGCGGCTGATTTGTTGCGCGATGCCCGGACGGGGTTTTATCACCATGCCGGCCGCCGGGAAGGCAAGAGATGGGTCACCCCGGATGCCTGGTGCCGCGGCAATGGCTGCGCGGCGGCTGTCATGGTGGAGTTGCTGCCTTGCCTGCCCGCGGCGCATCCAGCCCGGGCAGAATTGATTGAGCGGCTGCGGGATTTGCTCGAGCGGTTGGCCGCCGTGCAAACTCCAGCCGGCCTCTGGCGCCAGCAACTGGTCGATGAATCTTCCCGCGAAGAGCTGTCCGGTTCGGCCTTGATCGGGTACGCCATCGCCGTTGCACTCCGGCGCGGATGGGTGTCCGGATCGCTGGCGCCAGCCGCCGGGCGGGCCTGGAGCGGCATGCAAACGCGCGTGGCCATGCGCGGCAACTGGAATATCGCAGATGTGAATGTGGAGGCCAAGCCGGGCGACAGCCCGGATGATTATGCGGCAATACGCAAGGCGGTCAACGATTTGCATGGATTCGGCCCGTTGCTGCTGGCGGCTACGGCTTATTACGAACTGGCCCGGGCGGCCGTCTGGCGCGCCCGTCCGGCGGTCGGGCGGGAGTTTGCGGCGCCGGATGAGCGGGCCGTCCGGACGTATTTCGATGGGGTGCATGCCGCCTGCGAGAAGCGTTATAACGGCGATGGGAGCTGGGGACGCGGCGCCGCGGACACTCCGTCCGGATGGTTTGCGCACAAAAACACGGGCACACCCGGCGACCATCCCCTGATCCGGACAACGGGAGATTGCATTCTGGGTTACCTGGGGGCGGCGCGGGGTGGTGGCGGAAAGCGTCCGGAAGGCGTTGGGGCGGATAAGGCGCCGGATGAACGGACGCAAACTTACCTGGCGCGGGCGCGTGCCGGCTTGGATTGGCTGGTGGGGCAGCAGGAGCCGGACGGATGCTTCCGTTTATATACGCGTACGGCGGAAGGTCAGGTGGGGCATCAAGGATGCCTGTATGTCACTGGCATCGCCGGCACCGCGTTGCTGAAGGGATACACGCACTTCAATGACCGCGCTTACCTGGAGGCATCCGAACGCGCGGCGCGCTGGGAGGAATCCTGGCCGGTGTCGGGCAATGTCAATTTTAACGCTTTTGCTGTCTGGCACCTGGCGGAACATTTCCAGGTGACCCGAGGCGCCTGGGTCTTGTCCGCCGCGTTGCGCCGCGTCTGGCGGCGGATTTTGCCGCGCCAGCAGGCCGCGGGCGGCTGGCCCGGCCATAATTCATGGATTTGGTATCACAGCATCATCCTGCGCGGCTATGGCGCGCTATGTCGTGTTTTGCCGGACGGGCATCCGGACAAGGAGGAGCTGCTGGCCGCGGGCGGAGCGGCCGTTGATTACCTGGCGCGCCTGCAGACCGAGACCGGCGCCCTGCACCCCAATCCGGAAACCTGCGCGCTGGCCGCGAGCCCTTACAGTCTGGCCGCGCTGCCGCTTTGGCTGGCCTGCCGGCCGGACCGGCAGGCTGAAAATGTCCTGCGCGGCATGCTGGCCTGGCGCATGAATCCCGCCAGCGGCGATCCGGATTACTCCTATAACGCCGAGCAAAAGCTGGGGGCGCCGGGCGCCGCCCCGGTCAATCTTTATGCCCTGGGCACCTGCCTGGAAAATCTTTGAGCGATAGAGTCTCTTTTAAATGTGTTCAGTGTTCGGTGTTCAGCGGTCAGTGTTCGGCAGTCAGAAATTCACGGCCACGTAACGCCTGGATCTTATGCTGCTTGCAATCATTCCGAATACAGAATTCTTTTAAAAAGTTAGTTTTGAAATTTGCTCGGTAAAATTATGGTTGACACTGCTCCGGAATTTATTACTATGCAAACGTGAACATTTAACGTAAGCGCGCGGAGTGCAAATATGGCAAGTAATATTCTGGATGTTGCCATGAAGGCCGGGGTCAGCCATACGACGGTGTCGCGCATCCTGCGCAATGCCGAGGGCTATGCCTATGCGCCGGCGACGCGCCAAAAGGTGCTGGCGGCTGCCCGGGCGCTGGCATATGTGCCGAATGCCGCCGCGCGTTTCATGCGCTTGAAAAAAACCCGCCTGATCGGCATCACCACCCAGACGCACAATGCCTATGCTACCTATCGCTTGATTGAAAAAATCTCGCTGCGCGTCCGGCAACTGGGGTATGCGGCGGTGATGATTGACTTGAGCGAGCCCGATCCGGCGGCCGGCGGTTTTCTGGATATAGGCCATCTGGCCGGCGCGATCTGCATGTATTCCAAGCACGAACGGGAACTGGTCGGGCGCTGCGCCCGCATTGGCCGGGACCTGCCCCTGGTCACCGTCCGGCGCAAGGTGACGGACAACCCCGGCGTGCGCATGGTGGCCACGGACAATGCCGCCGGGCTGGCCAAGGCTTTCCGGCACCTCCAAGACCTGGGCCACCGCCGGATCGGCTACCTGGGGTACCATGAACCGGCCCCCAGCCGGCAGTCCGCCTATGCCGCCCTGTGCCGGCAGGCCGGCCTGGCCCGCCAGGTTTTTGCCGTGCCGGTTTGCGCGGAAAACAATCCCTTCCTGAGCGGCATGCAAATGGCCCGCGCCGTCGCCCGCCGGGGGCGCGTCAGCGCCGTGCTTTGCGAAGACGACGAATTCGCCGCGGGATTGATCGCCGGCCTGGCAGATTTGAAACTGAATGTCCCCGGCGATATATCGGTGGTCGGCTTCGACGATCTGCCGTTTGCTGCCGCGGTCCGCCCGCGCCTGACCACGGTCGGCGTTAAAATGGACGAGAAGGCCGATGCGGCGGCCCGGCTGCTGGTGGCCTTGATTGAGGGCAATGCCGTACAGCAAGCTTTGCTGCCGGAATCCATCGTTTTGGATGCCGAATTGATTGTGCGCGATTCCACCGCCCGCCTGTCCCAAAAGGAGTGTCTGACACATGCGCATTGATCCCGAAAAAATCCGCCTGCTGCCCGCCCCGAAAAGTTGCAGCATCCGGGAGGGGTGGCTGGACTGTCCGTCCGTTACTGTCGCGGCCATGCCGGAAAAATTCCCGCAGGCCGCGCGGCTGGCGGATGAATTTTGCGCCGGCTTGCAGATTCACCCGGAGCGGCGGCGCGCGCCGGATGGCGGACTGACGTTGGGGCGGGTGTCCGGGACGCCTGTGTTGCCCGCCGGCCTGCCGGCGGCGCCTGCCTGCCGCCCGGAGGCGTATGCATTGCGCATCGAACCGGGCGGCCTCGCCATCGCGGCCGGCGCGGAACCCGGCTTCGCCCATGCCTTCCGCACGCTGGCGCAACTGGCGGAAACCTGCGGCGGGCGCCTGCCGTGCGCTGACATTGCGGATTACCCGGACATCGCCCTGCGCGGCTACCATCTGGATTGCAAATCCGGCCTGCCGGCCTTGGAGGATTTATACGCCTTTGCCGACCTGCTCGGCCGCTGGAAAATCAACACGCTGCTGGTGGAGTACGAAGACCGTTTTCCGTTCCAATTCGCCCCGGAAATCACTTTGCCCGCCTCGCCTTCGCTGGCGGAGTGGGACGCCTTCCTCCGGCATTGCCGGGGCCTGGGGATGGCCATCATCCCGCTGGTGCAGACGCATGGCCACCTGAACTACGTTTTAAAGCATGCAAAATTCGCGGCCTTGCGGGAAGGCGCGGAAATCAGCGAAATCTGTCCGTCAAATCCGGATGCCGTGTCCTTGATGAAAACGATGGTGGACGAGGTGCTGGCGCTGCACGGGCCGGACCGATATTTTCATATTGGCGCGGATGAAACATGGAAACTGGCCACCTGCCCGCGCTGCCGGAACCGCCTGCAGAACGGGGAAACCAGGCTGGATATATTTTGCGCCCAGGCGCTGGAAATGCACCGCCATCTCCAGGCGCGGGGCAAGCGCGTCTTGATGTGGTGCGATATGTTCTGGCGCAGCAATACGCCGGAAATGGTCAACCGTCTGCCCAAGGACATCATCTTATGCGAGTGGATTTACACGCTGCCGACGGCGCGCGGCAGCCCGCGTATGGCCTGGAACGGGAAACTGCTTTATACCGCCAAATATTGCGCCGACCATCCGGAAATGCCGGTGCTGGCGGAAAATTATATTGAAAACGCCGAACCCCGGGCCCGGGAATTCGCGCAGCAATATCTGCAGCCCGATCCGGCGTCCGGCATCGGCAAAATTTCGGCCCACGCGGAATATTTTATGCGGCAGGGATATCAAGTGCTGGGCGTGGGCGCCGCACGCAGCGGGCAGGGCGACTGGCGGTTCGGCCAGCCGAATATCATTGACCGCCTGAACAATATCGCCAACTGGGCTGATTACGCCGTCAAATCCGATCTGCAAGGAGTAATCATTTCCTCCTGGTCGCGCGGCAGCGGCTCGCGCCCGCCTTACAGCCCCTGGCTGTCCGCCCTGGACGCCATGGCGGCGGCCGCCCAGTATCTGTGGACGCCGGCCACCGGATTTGATGATTTTACCATGACGGCCGCGGTCAACTTCTTCGGCCTGGCCGGCCAGACCGCTGAACTGGCAGAAATCTACCGCCATCTGGGCATCCACCAGGAATATGCGTACAACCTGCTCCGGCGGCTGGAGGCCGGCATTCCCCGCGGGCGCCGGCACCTGGCCATGCTCAAATTATGGTGCGAATTCGACTTGTTCCGCGCGGAAATGTCCGACCAGGCGCTGGGGATGGAAAAAATGCTTTCCGGCCTGAAGTACGGACGGGTGCCGTTGAGCGGCGAGCGGGTGAGTGTGGCGGCATATTTGACGAGGATTGCCGGATTGCTGGAACAATGCGCCGGCTGGCGTGAAAAATTGCGCCAGGAATTGGCGGCTTATTACCGGCCGGAGGAATTGGTCGAATACATTGATTCCCGGCTGGACAACCTGGAATTCCGGCTGAAAAATTTGCGCCGGACCCTGGATGGCGCCGGCACGCAATGACACGGGCCGGCGTTCGCCATACCGAAGATATGGAGATGTTGTCTTGAAAATCCGAAGTTTGCATGCCGGCGAGCTGGATGCCTTGTATGATCTGCTTGCGATTTCCTATTGCAAGGCGGGCGCGGACCCGGCGGCGCTGCGCGCTTCCTTCCAGCAGGTCGTTGAATCCGATCCGGAATTCAACCTGGACCTGAACCGGGTTTTGGAAGTGGAAGGCCGGCTGGCCGCGCGCATCGGCATTTACGACCGCCGGATGTTTTTTAACGGCAAGCTGCTGCGTTTGGGCGCCATCGGCGGCGTCTGTACCGCCCCGGAATTCCGGGGGCGCGGATTCGCCCGGCACCTGCTGGAGGATTGCACCAATTACATGCGGGAACGCGGTTTTGACGTGTCGCTGCTGTTCGGCGAACCGGCCATCTACGGTAAAAGCGGCTGGCAGACCTTGAGCGCCTTCGGCATGTCCACCAATTTCAAGCTGGCTGACGCCGGCAGTCTGGCCGTCCGGGACGGCGATCCAATCCGCGATGCCGCGGTTTTGGCGCGCATCCATCAGGCGACGAGCGTGCGGTTGAACGGTCCGTTCCAGCGGACGGAACAATACTGGCGGACCTGGATTGCCCGGGTAATCAGTCATAAAAAACTGCACCGCTTGCGCATCGTCGGCGCCGGCGGCGATGAGCCGGCGGGATATTTCGTGTTGAAGGGCTCCTCCGAGATTTGCGAGTTGGGGTGGGACCCGGAGCAGACCGGCGCTTTGGCGGCGGTGGCGCAGGCGGTCTTTGCCGGCCCAACCGGCGCAGCCGTTAAATTCAGTTTCTTCCTGCCGGATTTGTTCGATTACGTGTCGGAGCATTCCGCGGCGCCGGCGCTGGATGAAATGCGCCGGCAGCAATATTACATCCAGAAGGAAGCCTTGTATTGCGGGCTGTTCAAACTGATTTCCGACAAACTTGACGCGCGGTCAACCGCGGAGTTTGTTTGCCGGCTGCGTTCGGCGAATTATGTGTTTTGGGATTTGGATCATTTTTAACGGAAAGATACATGGCATGAAAAAATTGAGATTGCAGCAAAAATGTTGCGCGGGCTTGATTGCAGGAGTTTTTATGGGAGGCATCGTTTGCGCTGGCGCGGAGCTGGATCGGAAGATCGCCATTCAGATTGATAATCCGGCCGGCATGGACCGGGATTGGCCGGTCACCTGCGGCGTGCCGTTTCCTCGCGGAATGATTACCAATACGGCCGGCTTGCGCGTGGAGGATGCCCGGGGGCGGGTAGTGCCGTGCCAGTTCGATGTAACGGCCACCTGGCTGGCTGACCAAAGCATCCGCTGGCTCATGTTGAATTTTAACGCCAGTCCGGCGGGCGAATATTTTCTGGCGCCCGGCGCCCAACCGGCGGCGGACAAGGCGCGGACGGGGATCACGGTCCAAGCCGCGGGGGGGCGGTTGGTGATTGACACCGGGGCGGCGCGTTTTGCCGTGCTGGACGGCGAAGCGCTGATTGCGGAAACCGAAGTCATGGGCGCGGTTCCAGTCAAAATCGTGCAAACTTCCGGCCGGGGCGCCTACGTGGTGGACCAGCAGGGGCGCCGGGCGCGCCTGGGCGGGCCGCTGAGCGAAATGCAATCTTCGTTCAAAGTCCGGGGGCCGCAGTGGACGGTGCTGCGCCGGGAGGGCTGGTACGTCACGGACGATGGCCAACGCATCGCGCGCGGGATCGTCTGGCTGCACTTTTTCGGCGGCTCGCCGTTTGTCAAACTGGTCCACCGGCTGGTGCTGACGGAAGACACCAATCGGGTTTGGTTCAAGGATATCGGTATCGAATTCCAGACGGCGTTTGCCGGCGATCAGGCACTGTTCGATACGGCCGCTGCGGACGGAACGCCGGCGGCCGTGCCGCTGCGCGCGGGGGCGGAAGCCTGGATGCTGCAGGACGATTATCCGCATTTTCTCTCAACCAACGCGCATTTTTCCCTGGCGCTGCGGTCCGGCGGAGTCGAGCGCGAAATGCTTGCCGGGACGGTTTGCGGCAATTGGTGCGGGGTAGCCGGCGCCGCGGGCGGCTTGAACGTGACCTTGCGGGACTTTGCCCGGCAATTCCCCAAGGAATTTACGGCGACACCCGCCGGCATCACCGTCCATTTCTGGGCCGGGCGCTGCGGCCGCGAGTTGGATTTCCGCGCGCCGACCCTGGTGAAAGAATATTGGGGCGAGTGGTGCAAAAACGCGGCGATTACCCCGGAACAGCTCGCGGAAATCTACAGCGACGCCGCGGCTTCCGCCAAAACCCATACCTTGTGGTTGCTGCCGTTTGGCGGGGCAACGGATGCCGCCGCCCGGACGCAATTTGCTGCGACCGCCGCCCGGCGGGTCCTGGCGGTTCCCGATCCGCAATGGACTTGCGGCGCCGGCGTTCTGGGCGCGCCGATGCTGGCTAAGGATGCCGGCAAATTCCCGCGCGAAGAGGCCTATATATCCGGCTTTTTCGACCGCATCGTCTACGGCGAGGTCGTTTTCCCCCAAACCGGTTATATCGCCTTCGGCCGCTGCCCGAATGTCACCGGACCGGGCTGGTTCCGGTGCAACGGGTTGATTGATTACCACCTGCGGCGCAATGTCTGGAGCCTGTATGCCCGCAGCGGCGAGCGCAAGTATTTCGAATACGGCGAGCGGTTCAACCGATTTGCCGGCGACATGGTCATGCATCATTGGGATACGGCGGAAAATGCCGGTCTGAGCAGCGCGTCCCAATGGCCGGAATTCAAGGCGGTAACGCGCAAGGTGCAAGGCGGCTTTGCCTCGTCGGTGATTTCCCGCGATGTTGACCTGCAAGGGCGGCCGTTTGACGATCTGCCGTTTTATTGGGGATGGAGCAGCGGCAAGGTTTCCGGCGGCTCGGGCGTGGATATGTTCAACCACCTGTACCATTTTTATTTTTCCGGCGACTGGGAGACGCTGGAGCTGGCCGAGATGCACGCGGCGGCCATTAAGAAACATGACTTTCTCCAGACGCCGGCGCCGCATCGCGGCGTGGTCGAATTGCGTTATATCACGGCCTTGTATTCGATGAACTGGGACCCGGTCCTGGGTGAGATGGCGCGGTCGCTGGCGCATCAGTTCATCGATCTGAACAGCCCCTGCGGCATTTATGAGGAGATGTCGCCGTCGCCCCTGTATAAAACCGGGCGCAACCTGGTGACGCTGTACGACTATTACCGCCTGACCGGCGATGAGTTGGTCAAAAAGGGCATGGAGCAAATCATCGAGTATAAATTCCGGTTCCTGCAGCAATCGCCGCCGTTTGAATACCAGAGCACGGTAGGGTGGGAGAATGTTGTCGGTTATTGGTTAACCGGCGATGAAAAATACCTGAAGATTGCCTTTTTATCCAACCGCATGGCCATGCGGGATTTCCAGTCCACCCTGGCGGAAGACCTGGCCTTGCCGCCCGAAGCCCGCGCGAATAAAATGATCCGGTATGCCTCGCATTTCAATTATCATGCCTGTTTGAGCACGCCGGTGATTTTAAAGGCGCTGGCGGAAAGCCGGGTCCCCACCGCGGCGCCATTCCCCGTCCTGCGCAAGTACCACGATGCCCCGGCGAACGCCTGGGTGGTTGTGCGCAAACTGCCCGACCGGCCGCTGCGGATCGAAGGCGTGTTCCAGGTTGCCCAGTCCGATGAACTGAAGTTGAGCGTCCTGGGGCCGGATTTGCAGCCCGCGCCGTTTGACATGCCGGCCAGCCAGCAGGGCATACCCGATCCGTTCGCCTATGGATTGAAAACATTTTACGCCCGGATCGAGCTGCCTGCCGGGTTGCCGGCGGGGGATTACCGCCTGGGGGTGGACAACCCCGGCGGTCCGGACGGATTTGCCATCAGCCACACCGATGCCGCGCAAGTTGTGATGGAATGCCCGGACGGATTCTGGCTGGGCAAGGCCGGGCTGGAAGCGCCGGGCGCCTTCTATTTTACGGTGGATGAGTCCATGGCAGAAGTCAAACTTTTCGCCGGCAGCCCGGTGCGGATTGCCGACGCCGGCGGCCAGCCGGTGGCGGACCAAACCGGGAAAACCTGCGGCGACTTGACTTTGCCCGCTGCCGGCCGTCACCCCGGGCCCTGGAAGATCGAGGCCGACTTCCCCGCGCTGGTCAAGTTCATCAATCTCCCGCCATATGTCGCTTATCTCAACCCGGCGGCTTTGTTTGTGCCGGCAAAATCCATGCCGGCCTCCGGCGTGCCGGCTGAAAATCCGGCGGTTAATGCGGCTGCGGAACCGCCCTTCGCGCCCGGCCGGTTTGGACAGGGGCTGGCGCTTTCCGGGCGAGTTGACTACTGCTTTCCGCGCGGCGCCGGCAGTTTGGATGCCGGTTATGAAAATTTCCCCGGGCGCGCCGGCACCATTGAATTTTTTTACCGGCCGGATTGGGATGCGTTGGAGTTGATTGTGCCCCAAAACCGGCGGTACAGTCATTTGATTCTGGATGCCGGCGATTTGAGCGCGGTTTACATGTACGGCCAGGCGCCTTACGAGGATTATCCCCAGAACGCCCTGGTGTTTTACTGCGGCAAAACCGTCAAATACGAGAAAAGCCCCGGCCGCTACAAACATTTCGGCAACCAGGCGCGCATCTATCCTCGCCGGCATCAATGGCTCCACATCGCCCTGGCGTGGGATGTCACCATCACCGCGCCGGAAAATCTTGCGACCAAATACAAGCGCGACAATTACCAGCGCGGGGCGTCTTCCGAGACCTTCTGGGTGTATGTCAACGGCAAACAACACCAGCGCGCGCAGCTTAACCAGGGATGGCCGATTTATCTGCACCTGGGGAAGGAGTTCGCGATTGATTATGACTTGACGGGCGTGGCCGAAACCATCAAACTATGCGGCGCCGCCCAGGGCGTGATCGACGAGTTGCGGATATCGGACGGTTTGCGTTACACGGGAGATTTTACGCCGCCGTCCACCCCGCTTGCTCCGGACCGGAATACGCGGGCGTTGTTTCAGTTCGACGGCGCGCTCGCAGGCTGCAACGGCAACAACCAACCCATCCAACTGGAACGCTGCAACCAATGAAAATCATCGTATCGTTTGCCACGGAGGAATTCGTCACTCCGGAACATGACGATGTTATTTTGCGGCTGGCCGCCATCCTGCGCCGGCGCGGGATCACCGGCAGTTTCCATTTGACCGGCGATTATGCCAGGAAACTGCGCGAACGCCGGCGCGCGGACGTGATTGACGCCCTGCGCGAGCATGAAACAGGGTATCACGGCAATACCCACGGCGCGCTGCCGTTCCTCGCCGGCATCTGCGAAGTGCGGGACTGGGACGATGCCGTGGCCGCGCTGATGGCCACCGAGGCGCGGGGGATCATGGACCTCGCCGATATTTTCGACCGGAAACCTGCTTATTACGTGCTGGAATTCGTCAAGGCGCCGCAACTAATTTACGCCCTCAAGGGGTTGGGCATCGATCTGGTCGGATTTTCCGGCGTGCCGTCAAGCGACAATGCTCCTTTTTCATGGTACTGCGGCTCGCTTTGTTTCAGCGCGCCGCACATGGGGTTGGAAACGCCATGGGCGCCGGACCGCCTGCAAGCTTTTAAGGAAGAATTCGAGCCGCTCTACGCCCAGGCTGCCGCCGGCGCCTGTGACGGAGTGGTCAAACTTTTTAACCACCCGTATAAGTTTTTGTACAACAACAACATCGAATCATGGACCTCTGTCAACCAACTTTACCGGCGCAGCGATATCCATGCCCTCTGGCAAGTACCGCGGGCCGGCATGTACGGCCGCGAGATTACCGGTAAATTGCTTGCCGATTTTGAACGATTCCTTGATTATGTGCTGGCTAAGCCGGACGTGGAATTTTTGAGCACATCCGCCGTGATGCAGCCCTATCGCCGCCAGCCGCCCAAACATGTCGGATTGACGACCATCGCCGCGCTGGCGTCCGCCGCTGCCGCCGATTTGACATATCATCCGGCCGGAAGTGTCTATTATTCGCCGGCGGAAATTTTCGGGTTGCTGGCATATGTAATGGATTATTACGCGGCCCGCCAAACCCTGCCGGAGGACGCGCCCTGGCGCGATTTGCTGGGGCCGGCGGAAGACCCGGCGACCGGCCCGGCTGCATTTTCCACCGCCCGGCTCCTGGATGCGGCGCGGCGCGTCAATCGCGAACTGGATTATTACCGGCGCTTGCCGGCGTCGGTTGACCTGGGCGGCGCGGCGCTGCCGCCCGGCGGTTTCATCCAGGCCGGCGCCGCCTGGCTGGAGGCGGCGCGACAAGGCATGGCAGGGCCGGATTGGACCGGCCGCGCGGGAGCCGCCGCGCCGCTTTTGCCGCGCATGGCCGCCCATCCTTATTTTGCTGAGGCCACCTTTGCCAAGCGTTCCTATCCGGAAGGATTTACCGGCCGCGCGGTATGCGCCGCCTGCCGCCGCCAGAGCTGGACTTACAAACCGGCAGTCCGTCTAACCAGTGGAAAATAATCAACGCGGGCCATACCCGCATAAACACAGGAGTAAAATCAAAATGAGAACCCGTCAGATTGGATGCATCGGTGCGCTGTTCTTGACATGTGCGGCCGGCTGGGCCGCGACGATTTACGTGGTCGCGCCTGGCACCCCCGGAGTCGTTCCGGGCACGCCTTATCATACATGGACGAATGCCGCTACCAATATTGCCACGGCGGTAATTTATGCCAGCAGCGGCGGCGGCGACACGGTGCTGGTTTCGAATGGCACGTACCGGATAACAAGCGCGATCAGCATTGGCAAGCCGGTAGTGGTGCGCAGTCTGGCCGGTGCCGCGGCGACCTTGGTGGATGGCCAGTATCCCGCCTATTCGAACCGGGTGTTCGAGATTTATCATCCGGACGCGGTGGTGGACGGCTTCACCATTACCGGCGGAGGTATTTCCAGCGATGGCGGCGGCGTATATATTCTGACTGCCGGCGGTACCATCCAGAATTGCAGCATCGTTTCCAACCGGGCTGGCACCGGCGGGGGCATGCAATTGTATGGCGGTGGCGGCAAGGCTTCCGTCATCAATTGTTTGATTGGCTACAACAACGCCGGCACCGGCGGCGGCATCCGGATCCGGGGGACAAATTGCTTCATCATTGACTCCACGGTGCTGTCCAATCAAGCCGCCAGCATCGGCGGCATCTGGGATGTCGGCGGCGTCATGGTGTCCAATTGTTATATCGTCAGCAACTATTCCGCCAGCTACTCCGGCGGAATATACGGCGGGCGGATTTATGATAGTTGGATTATCGGCAACGTCGCCGATACCAGTTATGGCGGCGGCGCCGCGCCGGGTTACATGGAGCGCTGCGTGGTTTCCGGCAATGTCGCGCGGACCACCGGCGGCGGCCTGTATTTGAACTCCACCCACCGTGTTATCAATTGCGACATCAAGGATAACATCGCGTCCGACGGCGGCGGGGTGTATTTTACATATGGCGGAGCGGTTTATGACTCAACGCTGCGCAACAATATAGCCACCAACCGCGGCGGCGCGGCGTATTGCATCG
The DNA here is from genome assembly GCA_964650945.1 of uncultured Verrucomicrobiota bacterium. GTDB lineage: Bacteria > Verrucomicrobiota > Kiritimatiellia > JAAZAB01 > JAAZAB01 > JAXGPF01. Next base: position 29,288 of record CAZYXU010000031.1, read on the forward strand.
TGGGCGGCCGGCTGCAGAATTGTCTGGTTGTCGACAATGCCGCCAGCAACAACGGCGGAGGCTTTTTACTGGACCGGATCGGCAATAACTATACCGGGGCGGTGGAGTCCTGCACCCTGGCCGGCAATACCGCCAACACCGGCGGCGGAATCTTTATCGGGGGCACCAACGTCTGGGTGACCAATACCATCGTTTACGGCAACACGGCCTGGTCATCCGGCCCGGATATCTATGCCGTGGGCGCGCAGACGAATGCCTTCGGGTATTGTTGCGCCGGTTTCGCGAATTTCGCCCCCGGCCGCATGAACCTGACGTCCGATCCGCTGTTCGCCAACGCCGCGGCCGGCGATTTTCAACTGGCGGCCGGCTCGCCCTGCATCAACGCCGGCACGAATCAGCCCTGGATGTCTGGCGCTTTGGATATGGGCGGGCGGCGGCGCCTGGATTGGGGCGGCGGCGCGGTGGATATGGGTTGTTACGAGGTCGTGCCGCCGGGCACGATGATCCGCCTGCGTTAAACGCCAACTGGAGCAAAAATGGATACGATGTCTTTGGAACAAAATATTGCCGCGGCCCGGGCGGCGGCATTGCGGTGTTTGCGCCTGACCCCGGAAGAAGCGGCCCCCGGTCTGGCCTGGCATGCGGAACTGATGGCTTGCGACCTGTTCGGCTTCCTGCCGGCCACCTGGTCGCCGCAAGCCGTTGACACTTTGCGGAC
>CAZYXU010000032.1:0-29927 GCA_964650945.1 uncultured Verrucomicrobiota bacterium
AACCCGCGCATCGGCCGGTTTGACGGCACGGTGGATATCGGCGCCTACCGCGCGGCCGCGCATGCGGGAACCATTTGGATGTTACGCTGACCGGCGATGATCTTGTTATATCAAAAAATCGAAGACCATTTGCGGGAGCTGATCGAAAAATCGCGGAGCGGCGACCAACTGCCCACCCAGACGGAATTGTCCCGCCGTTTCAGCGTGAACCACCTGACAGCGCGGCGGGCTTTGCTGAACCTGGAACGCGAGGGGCTGATCGTGCGTCAGCGGGGCAAAGGCACATTTGTGCGCAAGGTCCGGGCGGCGGCGCCGGCGCTGAACCTGGTGTTGCTCCTGCCGCGGCGGGTCGAGCGCCTGGCTTTCTGGGGACAGATCTTCGAAGGCATGCTTGAACCGCTGCATCGGCTCGATCTGCAACTGACGTTGCGCCGTTTTTCCGCGCCGTTTTCCGATCTGGCGCGTTCGATCCGCCTGGGAACGGCGCCGGGCATCCTGGCGCCGTTCCCGGCGGAGGAGGACATGGCCATCCTTGAAGACCTGCACAAGGAGGGGCATGTGGTGATGGTCCTCAACCGTGTGCTGGAATCCTCGCCCTTGAATTACGTCAGCACGGATCATCAGGCCGGGATGCGCGAAATGACCGCCCGCCTGCTGCGGCGCGGCCATCGCCGGATCGGCTTGATCGCGGATAATGCGGCTTCCTACTGCCGGCAGCGCGTCCGCGGGTTTGAGGAAGCCTTGCGGGCCGCCGGCCTGACGCCGGACCCGCGGGCGGTAGTCAAAGACGCGCGCGGCGCCATGCGGCAAAGCCATGTCGCCCCCCTGAACGACGGCGTCGGCCGGATGCTGACCCGTTACCGGCCTACAGCGGTCGTGGCTCTGGGGAGTATTTATCTGGATGCCCTGCGCGAGGTGGCGGGCCGGCGGGGCATCCGCCTGGACCGCGATCTGGATGTGGCCACCTTCGACGCCGTGCCGGACGCCGTCCCCGAGAAACCGTTCATCCATCAGGCGTTGCAGCCGTTTGCGGAGATGGGCCGCGTGGCCATCAGCGAAATGAATCTCCTGCTGCGGGGGAGCAAGGCGCGCGCCGAGGTCAAACTGCCGGTGCGGATCATTGAGCCGTCCAGTCCGCCACGGCGATAATTTGCATTCATTAGCATTCCATAGAAAACCGCTTTGTTTTCTCGCAAAGGCGCCAAGCCACAAAGATGCACAAGAAACACAAGCAGGGAAAATAACAGGAATTGCTTTAATGGAATTGCAGGGGATGTTGAAAGCTGCCGCGCTGTCCGCTATGTGATCTGAATATTTTGTGCATCTTGTGCATTTTAGTGGCTAAATTCGTTCTGTTTTGTGTGCTCCAAGAGGACGATGCCATTACCAAGCAAAACAGGAAGACCGATGAAAAACACATGGCTGATAATCGTTGCCGGCTTAAGCGCCGCCATCCTGCACACGTGGGTGGCGCCGGACGCATGGGGCGCCCCGGAGAACCCTCAGGCGGAATTGGACACAGTCAAAACACAATTGTTCGAACTCCTGCGTCAGGAAGGCTTGGGTCCCGGACAGCGGTATCTGCAAGGGCATTTTATCGCGCGCACGCCCCGGGCCGCCAAGCCGCCGGCATATCCCGCGGAGGGCTTTCCATATCGCTGGGATTTTGAGGATGGCACGCTTTGCGGCATCAACGACCATTGGCAACTGGAGCATGTCCGTGTGGAGCCGGGAACCCTCCGCGCGTTGGTGGTTGCGACCAATGCTTTTGTGGCATGGGGTGATTCCAATGGCAAGGGACTGCCGTTGCGGTGGGGCTATCCCGATACGAATGGCTACGCCATGCCCGTTTTGTCCGGGGTGACCGTCCGGATGCGGCAAAGCTTGACGCAAAGCGTCATGCGCGCCGGGGTGCGCATGCTGCACGCCGGCCGGGTCAGCCGCACCGCCCGGGGGCGCTATATTCCTTCCGCGCCGGTGGTGGTGGAGGGCACGAACTGGCAGGATGTGTTTATCGGCAAGTTTGACTGGACGCCGGCGCCGCCTTACAGCGGTTTTCAGCTAATCTTCGATTCACCCGGCAATGATGTGGAAATAGATCAGATTGTGCCCCATCCCGGCGACGGTCTGGTTCAATATCGCCGGGAACTCACGCTCACCGCGCCGGTACGCTGGGCCAGGTGCTCCATCGTCAGCGCCAATTTCCACCGGTTGTATGTGAATGGCCAACTCGCGGCCCGGGCGCCGCCGGATGTTAGTCCCGGGCAGTTATGGAACTATGAGATCGATCCGGCGCTTTTCAGAGTCGGCCCCAATATCCTGGCCGAAGAAAACAGCCAGTGGTTCGGCGGCGGCTTCATCCTGGACGGGGCTTTGCTCTGCGCCGACGGCGCCTATCTCCGGTTCGACTCCGACACCAATTGGATGGGACGCCGGGAAGCACGCGCCGAAGGCGCCGACTGGCGGCTGCCCGGCGCGGACGATGGCGGTTGGACGCCCGTCACCGCGGCCGCCAACCATCCCAATGCGCCGTCGGTTTACCCCAACCTCCTGCAGCCGCAGGAAGGCAATACCGGCATCGGTTACCGGCCGTTCTGGTTCAATCCCTCGTGGAAAGGGCGGATGATGATCGCTCCCGCGGACGGGCGGAGCCAGCCGGTTTACGGGCACCGCGAGGATGCGGCCCTGCGCGTGACGGTCGCCGCTCATGCCGGCGCAAATTACGAGGTCGCCTGGCGAGTTTTAGATGAGATGGGTGATGGATTCCGCGCGGCGGATCGGGAAATCAGCGCCGGCCGTCTGCAACTTGAGCGCGAAACCCTTGCCGGCAACATGGGCGCAGATTTGGCCGGGCGCCTGGTGTTCCCTGCCGGGACGCTGCCGGCCAATACCGCCTATGCGGCTGTCTTTGAATTGGCGGACAATGGCGTGAATATCGAGACTTGCCGGTACGAATTCGTCATTGCCGGGCCGGTGGCGCAGCCGGTGGTTGCAAATCCGAAAAATTACACCGACGGGATGAATTTAAAGCTGGTCTGGGAACTGGATGCCGCGGAGGAGCCGCGGCCGGGAGAGTTCATTTCCTGTTCCGGCGATGCGCAGGAAAAACCCAGCCTGGTGGTGGAAACGCCGCTGGGCCGGTTCCGCGAAACTTACGGCGGCGGACAAGGCGCGAAAGGCGACGACCCGAACAGCCCCTGCATGTTCCTGTCGTTTGTGTACCGCCTCGCCAACCCCGGCCGGCCGCACCTGGCGGTCGCCGAATATCCCGATGACAGCCGCCGCGTGCAGGAAATGCGCATTAACGAAAATGCGTTCTGGGGCGCCATGACCACCCTGGGCAATGACACGGCGGTGTTGGGCGTCGAGCATCCTTTGACGCATGCCATACGCCGGCACCATTGCGTGTTCTTTCCGAATCAGACTGCCGGCACAATTTCCATCTTCGCCATGCAGGTCGGTAAAACCTGGCGCAAGGAAATGGCCGGACGCGTCGGCAAGATGCGGATTTACGAAATTCTGAACGATTTGCCCATGCGGGAAATCGTGGACGCCCCCGGCCCGCGTAAATGGATCGGACAACAGCCCGAAGCCGGCCCGCGCCAGGTGATGCAGAGTTGCTTTAATTCGCCGCTGGCGCCGCTGATCCGCGGCATGCTGAGCCACAGCGAGCGCCCGAATTTCTACCGCAGTTGGTTGGCCACCTACCTGAACATGATCAAAAGGATGCGTTTTGCCGGGGAAAACGCCATCCATTACGGCCAGTTCATGTATGACCAGGTGTTGTATCCCAGCGCCTATTCCGATCAGACCGCCTTTGAGTCGGGGTACTCCGGCAGCCTGAAAGATAGCGGCGTCCTGATGGCGAAGCTTTTTGAGGAAAACGGCCTGGGCTGGTTCAGTTCCATCGAGATGCTGGCGCATAGCCGGATGAAATTGACCGCCAGCGATGAGGAAGTGGCGCGCGGCGCCGATACTTTCGCCGCGGTCGGGCGGAATGGGCGCCAATATCTCTGGCGCGGCAACGTTTACCCGAACTGGCTGCATCCGGTGGCCCGCGGACACTTTGAAACAATGATGAACGAGTTGATCGCCCTCTACGGCCAATGCCCCGGGTGGAAGGGGATAACGCTCCAGGTGAATGAGGAACTGGGGCCGTGCTGGGTGACTTTTGACGGCGCTGACCCGTATTTTGCGAGTTATGACGATTACACTACGGGGTTGTTCGAGCAAGAGACTGGCGTAAAAATTCCCGTGCCGGCGGATGATTTGGAGCGTTTTACCAGGCGTTTCGACTGGCTGATGGCCAATGCCAAGGCGCAGTGGACGGATTGGCGCTGCAAAAAAATGACGGAAATATACGATTGGCTGAAAAACCGCCTGAAGGCGACGCGCCCGGACTTGAAACTGGTGTTGTTCACCAACGGCAATTCCTTTATGAATCCGCCCCTGGACGATCCAACCCCCCCGCCGTCATTCCTCGATTATGCGCGGCGCGGCGGATTGGACATCAAGCCTTTCCTCGACGATCCGGACGTGGCGGTGTGCCACACGGTCAATGTGGATCGGGAATTCCAGGCGATTATGAATGGTCAGCTTCCGCGTGAAATCAACGGCCGGTTCGCCGCCCACCGCGATGATTTTCTTGCGGCGCTGAGCAATGACGGCAGGAACGGCATCGCCGTGCGCTGTAATTGGTTCGAGCCGCAGCCGCGCGCGCCGGCCAACTGGCCCTGGTGGCATCGCTCGTGCAACGCCGAGGCCTGGCCGTATCCCTCGGCGGAATATTTCGGGGATTACTGGTGCAACATTTTAATCCGCAGCAATCCCGCCCTGGTCATTCATTCGCTGCAGGATATCACGATGTGGATGGGGCGCGAGGTGGACATGGCGCGCTATGCCCACGCGCTCCGGTCAATACCGGTCGGCGCTTATGAGCGCCTGCGCGGCGGCGGCCGCGATGTGAATGTGTGGATTGCCGTGACGGAACTGGCCGGCGCCGTGTATGGATACGCCGCCAATCCGCATTGGTGGGCCGTCCAGGCGGAAATCAAGCTGGCGCCCGGCGTTGCCGGGCGGGATTTGATCACGGATATCCCGATTGAAGGAGGTGTCTGGCAACTCGCTTTGCCGCCCTACGCCATGCGCTCGTTCCGGCTGACGGGCGCGCCGCCGGCATCCGCCGTCGCTGCCTGCCGGGCGCTGGCATCCCCCCGCGGGCGCGCCGCGGTGGCGGAGATGGTGGCCGCCTGCCGCCGGGAGGCGAACGCGATTGTTGAAACGCAGAAAGATGCCGTTGCCGGAGACGAATTGGAGCAGTTGGGATATCCGGCTTTGGTGCAAGCGCTGGCGCAACAAAGCGCGGATTTGGCCGCGGCCGGCGACGATGGCGCCGCTTACGAGTTGTTGACGGCGTCGGCGGATGCCCTGCGCCTGGCGCGCCGGCGCAGCCAGGCCGATTTGCTTCTGAAAGGCTACGCCACGCCTGCCGAAAACATCCGGGCCGGCAACGCCGCCCTGGCCCGGAAGGAATATTCCGCCGCCCGGCGCTATTTCCAGTTTGCGGCGAGCATGCAGGCCCCCGCCGGCCGGTTGGGGCTGGGGCGGTCTTATCTCGCCCTGGAACGGCCGGAAGCGGCGGAAGCCGAATACCTGCGCGCGCTGGAGGTGCCGGGTTTAAATGCGGATGAGCGATGCGAAGCCTTAAAGGAATTGATGGACCTGGCATGGAAACGCAAAGACCGGCAACTGGCAACGCAACGCCTGGCGGATTACCGCGCGGCGGCCCAGGCGGCGCTGGCGCAGCCCGATCTGCATGCACACCGCAAGACATTTTTGATCTACCAGATGGGATTCGGGCTGCAAACCGGCTTTGGCGGCATCCAACCGGCGAACCGGGAAGAGGCCTGCCGCTGGTATGCCCGGGTCAACGAGCTCCAGCATCCGCATCCGGGCTATTGGATTTTCATTTACCGCGAGTGGATCGAATGCGCGTTTTATCTCAAACAATACGGCGAGGTCCGCCGCCTGTGCGATACCGTCATCAATACGCGCACAATCGGCGGGTATGATCTTAAATCCGGCCCCCACCGCGCGGAAGCGTTGTATTGGCAGGGCATGAGCTGGCAGGCGGAAGGGGACCATGCCAAAGCGCGGGCGGCCTTTGCGGCCGCGTTGCAGGTCACCGGGATACCGGAGGCGCTCAAAGCCCGGATTGAAAAGGCGGCGGAATAGATTGGCGTGTGCCCCTGCGCCCTTTAACCTCGGACAATTGTCCTGACGGTATCGAGCGCAAACTTCAATTCATCCAGGCTGCAATGCGCCTGCACAAAGTGCGAGGTGCAGTAAAGCAGGCCGCCGTCGGCGAACATGGTCAGGACGCGTTTGATTTCATCGGCCAGGAATTTCAGTTTGCCGAAGCCCAGGGTGGTCTGGACGTCCAGGCCGCCCATGACGGTGAAAACCTCGCGGTAACGGCGCTTGAAATCCAGCAAATCCATCCCCGCGGATTCCTGCCAGGGATGGACCACCTGATAACCCAACTTGATGACGCCGTCAATCACCTGGGAAATATTGCCGTCGCTGTGCAGACTCAAAAAACCGCCGCGCCGGCGCACGGCCGCGGCGGTAACGCGGTGAAACGGCTCGATCATTTCCCACCAGATCGCGGGGCTGAAAAGCAACCCGGTCTGACCGCCCCAGTCGTCGGAGACATGAATCATGTCCACGCCAAGATCCAGGCAATGCATGGCGAAGGCGCGGTTCCATTCCGCCTGGCGCTGATATACTTTTTTCAGGTCATCTTGATTGAGCAACAGATAGGCCAGGTGATTTTCAATGCCGAAAATGCCGTTCAAGGCTTCAAAAATGCCCGGCGTTTGCACGTAAACGAACCGCCCGCGCTCCTGCTTGTGATGCCGTATTTGCCGGATGATCGCATCGTAGGCCGCAAGATCGTCCGGATCGCTCATGGGCAGGTCGTGCAGGTCGGCCGGTTCGACCGGCCGGTTGATTGCCGCCCGCAGCGCCGTGAGGGCATCCGCTGGAAACGTGCGCGGCCCGCCGAAAATATGGGCGTAATCGAAGCCGTAATGATCCTCGAAGTCCTCCACGGACCCGAAGGCGGCGGTGATTTCCTCTTCCAGGTTGCTGCGCACCCAGGCGTAAACCGGGATGCGGTCGGCGGGCTCATGCCGGATGACGGCGATCACGCGTTCGCGCGGCAACATGCGGTTATGCTCCTTCAGTGAATTTAAGATATCGGTTGACGGTGTATAAATATATGCTATTATATACTTCTGTCAATCCAAATGTTTTGAGCGGCGGCGCAGCGGGCGCAGCTGTGATTCGGTGTATGCGGTGAAGTGCAACAGGTAGGGCGCGCAGGCTTGTCCTGAGCCCTGCCGCCGGCGCTCTGCGCGCCGATTACAAAGGCGGCCAAGGGCCTGGCCACCCTACCAAATATAGATACACAAAAATACTTGTCCATGCAATGGGATATCATGCTTGAAAGGAATGGTCTATGAGGACGCAAGAATCTGGGTCGGTTTGCCGCGGATGGTTGGCCGGCTTGGCGGCCTGGTCCGCGGCGGTACCCATGGTTTTTGCGGAGTTACGGATGGAATTATCCAGCCTGTGCTTTGGCATGAAGGGCAGGGGGATAGTAGGTTTGATGATTTCTTGTTGGAATTACACAACGGGTAATTTGGGTTGAAATGCCGGGATCCGGGCGTCCGCGGCATCATTGTTTTGCGGTGTTAAACCAGGCAACCAAGGTGGAATACATTCGATGATACAGACGGTATTCGATCCCAGCGACGCGCGTCGGTCGGAAATGCATCTTCACGATTTGTTGGGTGAAATAGTGCTTCGCGTAGTTGAAGAACCTGCCTTTGAAAACGTCTCCCGTTTATGCGCGCCGATGCGGGAAACCCGGACGGTCATCGGCTTGAAACACTACCCGTTCGGAATGGGAATTGATTGGGATGGAACGATCGCCCGCAACAGCGTGGCCTTCGACCAGGCCGATTATCTAAAATATCTTGGGCCGCGGGATGTCATTTGTTTCAAGGTCGGCCGACCTGCGGTTAAAATCCGCGATTTGGGCTGGGAAGCAACGCGGCGTTCGCTTGAAAACGGAATGCCGATTTTAACGACCAGCGTTGTTTTTAACGGCATTGATTATGCCCAAACGGTGTTTGCGTACGCCAGGGATATGTCTTCCGATCAAGACATGGAAGTGGTCATGCGTTGGACAGCCGCGAATCCTTCGCGTAGGGCGCAAATAGCGCAAGTGATTGTTTGCGCCAATCCTGTTGCCGAAGAGATTCTCAAGACATTTGCCGTCTGTCTGCAACCGGGCCGGGCAATATCATGGACCATGCGCGTGCTCTACCGTAATATTCACGAACGTCGTGAGTTGACCACCTTGCCCGGATATCCACACACCGGCAAACTGTTCGGTCCTTGGAATATTCGGCCGCAATTCAAAGTCATTTCGCAAAATGCGTATCAAAAGCGGTATGCAGCCTGCCGTAAATATTGGGAGACACTGCTTGACAGGGGTCTCCAGATCGTTACCCCCGAACGACGCGTGAATGAGGCATTCCGCGCCTGGCAGGTATATAATTTCATCAATACCCGCAGCATTAAATTCAAAGGCCGGATCATAGACACGCCGCACGACGGGACCGGTTTTTACGGCGCTCTTTATGGAATATCGGCTCTCAGCTTGATTCATGGCTGGATTTTAACCGGCCGGTTTGAGGATGCGCGGCATGTGCTTGAAAGCATGTTCCCGTTCCAGGAAAACGACGGTTTATTTTTTCAAAGATACGGTCTATGTGACCATGGGTTATTCCTTTTCGTGATGGGACAGTATGTCCGTTATTCTGGCGATCTGGCATGGTTTAACCGAGTATTGCCGAGGGCGAAAAAAGCATTGGGATGGATGGTTAAACATCGCAATCAGTGCCCTGCCGACCGGGGCAAGGTGGAATACGGCCTGTTGAAAGGGCAATACACGGCTGACAAGAGGATCTCGGATTATTGCTATCTCAATGACGCGTATAACTGGCTGGGAATGGCGGAGATAGCTCGAGCGCTAAAGTTGTCCGGCCTTACAGAAGAAGCCGCCAGGTTTAGGAAAGAAGCCGAATCCTACCGGCGGGATATTCTGGCATCCATGCGCAAGGCCTCGTTTTCAGAACGCCGTTTGTATCCCGAGGGAAGCGGACGGCCTGTCAACAGCTATGGCTGGCATAATCATGCCGTATGCCGGAATGGTTCGTTGACGATTGTTCCAATGACGCCCATATCGCAGTCATTGGAGAAAGAATTTATCGGCAGTCATTATTATGCAATTGTTGCCGGTCAGTTGCTTGAAACGGAGTTGTTGGATATTAAAGGCAAGCTGTATCGTGATATCAGTAATTTTATGGAACAGCGTGGGGCCTTTCTGCTGGGCATGTTGAGCTGGTGTGAGCACGCGGGAATTGACCATGCCTATACCTATGGCTATTGGTTGAACAAATTGCGGGAAGGGGATTTCAGCAAGGTTCTGTTGGGATTTTACGGAATGCTGGCGTATGGCATGGACCGTGATACCTATGCGGGAACGGAAATCACCAACTTGCTTACGGGCAAACCGCATTATGGAGGGATGTTTCATTATCAACCGCATACCTATTCCAATACCCAGCAGATGCGGATTCTGCGCATGATGTTGGTCAAGGAAGAAGACCGGTGTTTATGGCTTGCGGCGGGCGCGCCGCGGAGCTGGATGAAGAATCTTAATGTGCGTAACGCCCCTACGGTCTGGGGCCGAATCAGCTACCGGATCCGGTTTGCCGGCGATCGCGCGGAGGCTTCGGTGGAATTTAATCCTTCGGGACGGCTGCGTCCGCGATCAATCCGGCTGTATATCCGCGAACCCTGCAAGCGGTTGTGGCAAAAAGTTACTGCCGGCGAAAACGTGGATACCAAAACGTATCCGGAACAAGAGGCGATTGATTTGCCGGCGCGCCCGGGCATAACGACAATAACCGTCCATTACCTGCATAATGTCCTCGGCAATACGAAGATGGATGACCGGAATGGGCTTCATTGAGAAAACACAAGGAGGCAACATGCGCGGCAATATTTTTCAGAACCGCGGTTGGATGGTGTGGACGGCATTGTTCGTGGCAGTATGTTCCGGATGGGCTGACGAGCGGATGGATTTGATCCGGCAGGCGGGTTATACCTATGACAATTGCTTCATGCGCGGCCGGCCGGTCTTGATCGCCGGAATCCGGACGGAATTGCCCTCTACATTTCCCGCGCGTTATTTTCCCTACCAGTGGAATTTCGATGATGGCACAACCGGCGGGGCTTATCCGACCGGCGGCGTCACGAATTTTAACGTGCAGGACGGCAAGCTCGCTTTTGAAACCGCGGCCGGCGAAGCGTATATCAACTGGGGGTCAGTAATTCCATCGCAGGGGCCTTTGTCCTGGGGCTACCCCGACCGGGACGGATATGCGCCGCCGCTTTTGAGCGGGATCCGGCTCCGCATCCGGCAGAGCCTGCCCGAGTCGCGCTGGTGGATTGCCGTGCCGGGGATCGGCCGGCGGAAAACCCTGAAATCAGAGGTTGCAACCCTCCAGGGCGCCGATTGGCAGGAAATTGTCATGGGCAGGTTCAATATGGGCGGTCCATGGCCGGCGTTGCAACTTGGCACGGATACGCCCGGCAACCGCGTGGAAATTGATTGGGCTGTTCCGGTTTGCGACGGTCAGCTTGTGCCCATGCGCAAGGTGCTCGACCTGCCCGCCAAGGTGTTGTGGGCCAGGTGTTCCATTGCCGCCAAGGTTGAAGGGACGGAGGTTTTCATCAACGGCCGGCGGGCCTTGCGAACTTATCCCAAGTCCGGCGAGGCGGAATTGTGGAACTATGAACTCGATCCGAGATATTTCGTCAGGGGATCGAACACCGTCGTCATCGAGACCGTGCAATCCTGCGGTTCCGCCGCGGTGCTTTTCGATGCGGCGCTGCTTTGCGAAGACGGCGCCTACATCCGTTTTGATTCCGATGAAACCTGGAAAATACCGTCCCGGGTGTTACAGGCGGAATACGGCCGCTGGCGTTCGCATGATTTCGATGATTCCGCGTGGAATGCCCCCCGGGTGTCGCGGCCAGCCAAGCGGGATGGCCGTTGGGTGGAAAGCGATGATGATGAGGAGTATTTTTATTCTTCCATCACTTCCGACCGGCGCTTCTATTTCAACCCGTCCTGGAAAGGCCAGATCATGGCGGCGCCGCTGGACGATCGCGTGCAGCCGGTTTTCGGCGGTTCGGAACCCGTGGAATTGCGCGTAACCGCGCCGTACCGGGCTGGCGCGACGCAGGAACTTTTTTACGCCATTTATGATGAAATGGGCAACGATCTCGTGCCGGCGGACAAATTGGTGACCCGCGGTGCGGTGCAATTGCATCGCGCCGGCGCATTCCATGCGGGGGAAATCAGCTTGGCGCCGGGGACGCTGCCCCCGAACACGGCATACAAGCTGGCGCTGGCATTGCATGAAAACGGCCGGGAGATTGAACGATACGATTACGAGATCGCGGTTTGCGGGCCTTTGAACCTGCCGGAAATTGCCAATCCCGCGAATTATACCGATGGCATGGATTTGAAACTGGTGTGGGAACTGGATGCCGCGGCGGAACATGATCCGGAAAACTTTATTTCAGCGCTGGGCGATGCCACCGAGGCGCCGGCGCCGGTGATTACAACCCCGCTGGGTAAATTCCGCACCACCAATCCGGACAAAATCGCCAAAACCGCCGGCGGTTGCGACGCCAATTTCATTTCCTTCCGGTACCGGATCGACAACCCCGGCCGGCCGCATGTCGCCATCGCGGAATACCCGGACGACACGGTGCGGTTTCAGGAAATGCGCCTGAACGACGGCTTCATCGCGACTGGCGACAATGCCATCACCATCGGCAACGACGCCGTGGTCATCGGCGCGCCAACCCCGCCTTCGCACACCCTGCAGCAACATCACGCGCTGTTTTTCCCCAATGATCCCATCGGAACCATGACCTTCTTCGGGATCGGCAACAGGAATTTTTATCAGCCTTCCCATGCCGCCCGCGTGGGCAAGCTGCGGATTTACGAGATTCTCAACGATGTGCCGGCGCGGAAAATAACGGATGCCCCGGGGCCCCGGCGCTGGTTCGGCCAGCACCCGGAGGCCGGCGCCCGGCAGATTGTTACCAGTTGTTTCACCGGGCCGGCCGCCTCCTATTTCAAAACACACTGTATGCTGGCCAACCACTCGCCATATTTTTACCGCAATTGGATGGTGGCTTACCGCAACATGGTCCGACGGATGAGATTCGCCGGAGAAAACGCCTACTTCATGGGGCAGGCGATGTACGGCAACCTGCTGTTTCCCAGCCGCTATGCCAATTATTCCGCTTATGATTACGGCCAATCGCCCGGCCAGATGCGGGATAGCGGCGTATTGATGGCTAAAATGTTCGAGGAGAACAACCTGGGCTGGTTTTCGTCCCTGCAATTGACCCGGCTGCCGGCTATCGAAAAAACCTGCACCGATGAAGCCGTGGCCGCCGGCGCCGACACCCTGGGCGTGATTACGCGGGATGGCCGGCAAGTCGAGGGCTTCCGCGGCATTACCCCGAATTGGCTCAGGCCTGAATGCCTGGAAGTGTATCAAACCATGGTTAATGAACTGCTCGAGCTTTATGGGCGGGAACCCGGCTGGAGAGGCATCAAGCTTTACTTGAACGAGGCCAACGGGCCAGCCTGGGCGACTTGGGAAGACCCCTTGATGTCCAGCTACGACGATTTCACCATTGCGCTTTTTGAGAAACAAACCGGAATCAATATCCCGGTAGACCGGACGGATGGCAAGCGTTTTGAAAAACGCTACCAATGGCTTGCCGCCCATGCCCGGCCGGCTTGGGTCAGGTGGCGCGCGGATAAGATGAGCGAAATTTATGCCTGGACCCGCGACCGGCTCGCGCAAACCCGGTCTGACCTGAACTTGTTGCTTTTTGTCCAGTTGGAAAAAAGCATTCAGCCGGACCCGGCGGCGCCGGCGACCAACACGGCGGCGGAGCGGGCGCTGGAATACGGCTTTGACCTGGAGCGGCTGAAAGCGGAACCCAACATGATTGTGGCGATGTGCGTCCCGGGTGCGGCCGACGCCATTACGCCCCTGCTGGCTGACCGGACCGCGTACCCGGTCAACCTGGCCGCGGCGCGCGACACCCCTTACCTTGCCGAGCTGGCCAACGACGGCAAGAATGGGATTGCTTTCCGCACCGGCTGGTATGAACCGCAGCCCCGCACCCCCGCGCGCTGGGTCTGGCCCAAGAGCAACCACCAATTGGCGGCGGAGGCCTGGCCATTTTCCGCCGGCGCGTCTCTGGCGGAAAACTGGGTGAACATCTTTATCCGGTCAAGCCCGGCGTTGATCATCAATTCCATGCAGGACCTGCACATGTGGAACGGCCGGGAATTTTATACCGGCCGGTTCGCCCAGGCCTGCCGCAGCATTCCCATCGCCGCCTACAAACGCATCACTGGCGTGGATCTGGATGAAGACTTGTGGGTGGCGGCCGGCAAATACGGCAACGATGTATACGGTTACGTCGCCAATCCATTTTGGTGGAAAACTACCGCGATACTTTCGGTGGGTGCGGGAATTGCCATGGAAGATTTGATTTCCGGCGATAAAATCAATGCCGGCGAATGGTCATTGGATTTGGACGGCTATGAAATCCGGACATTCCGCGCCGTCAGCGCCAATCCGGATCAGGTGTTTTCATCCGCCGCTGCCGCTCCGGAGCGCCGCGCGCTTGATTATTTTGCCGAAACGATCGGGGATTGCCGCGCGATCATCCAGCAGCATGCCGCGTTGATTGAACGGAGTCCAGGCCTGCGGGAAAAACTCGATACATGGTTGCGGGAATGCGCATCGTTCTGCGATTCCGGCCGGTATGGTTCGGCCTATGCGGCATTGACTTTTTCGGAGTATATGCCGAAGGTCCGGCAGATGACTTGGAATTTGCCGGGATATACCCCGCTGACCGCCAGGCTTCCGCGCGCCGTGACAAAAATCGTCATTGACGGCCGGTTTGACGATTGGGAAGCGATGCCGCCGGTGGCGGAAATCAACGATCCGGCAAAGATTTTGGTAGGGCCGGCCGGCACATATCAGGGGTCCCGGGATTCCTCCGCCAACATCGGCGCCGCATGGGATGCTGAATATTTATATCTGGATTTTGCCGTTCGGGATGACGATATGCACCCGGGGATACGCGGCGCCGACAGCGTCGAAATATATCTGGACATGGACATATACGGCGATTACGGAGATGGGTTGTATTCGGAAGACGATTTTAATTTCAAACTCGCGCCCGTGGCCAATTCAGAAGAAATGGCTCTGGAAGGGACGCGCGGTTTGCGCGGGGGCAAGATGCCCATCCCCGGCGATATCGGTCTCAAGGCTGCCTGGATGAAAACGCCGGAAGGATACCGGGCGGAAGTCGCCATGCCCTGGCGAACGGTTTTGCCGGACGGCACCCCTGCCCCGGGCATGGAATTCGGGTTCGACGCCATGGTTATTGATATTGACCAGAACCAGACGCCGCCGCCCTTGCGGGTCATGTTCTGGTCATCGCCAAAAATTCCGTTTAATGACCCGCGCACCTTCGGGCGGGCCGTGTTGGCGGACTGAACCGCGGAATGTATTTGTTGGATAATCCTGATAAGGCGCTCAGACAAGGTGGAAATGAACAAGACGAACAACGCACTCCCGGCCGATCGGATTCCGGGCGCCGGTTACACGACTTCCCATCCCGATTTCCATCTCCCGGATGCCGTCAAGGTCGGCGGCGGGTTCGATGTGGAGAAATATCTTGCGGCATTGAAGCGCGGACAGGTGGATGTGGTGTATTTTTTCGCCAAATGCCATTATGGCAATTCGTATTATTATACCAAAGTCGGGCGGCGCCACCCCGGGCTGCGAACGGACTTGATGCGGTCGATTTCAAAGGCCTGCCGCCAAGCCGGCATCAAGTTCATTGTTTATTTCAGCGGCGGGATCGACACTTACGCCGGCAAGCAGCATCCGGATTGGCGCGCGCAGGTTAAGTTGAACGAACCGCCCGCGCCGGTGGCGTCGGACGCGAATTTGTATTTGAATGTCTGCCTCTTCGGGCCATATACCGACGAATGGCTGATACCCCAGATGCGCGAGGCTGCCCGGGAATATGAGATGGACGGCATGATGACCGATACGATGAGCAGCTTCATCTGTTGTTGCCCGCATTGCCGCGCCGGTTTTACCCGGGATACGGGCCTTGATTTTCCCGCGGATGAGGGCGCGCCCGCCTGGCGGGAATTTGCCCGATGGCGCTACGGGCAAAAAGATGTTTTTGCCCGGAAAATCTGCCGCGCTGTCCAGGCCGAACGCCCGGGATTGCCGGTGGGGCTGAATTGGATGTATTCCATCCGCGATCCGGTGTTGCCGCCGCCGGAAATCGGATATTTACTGGCCGATGATTGCCGGGGAGCGGCGGAAACCAGTATGACGGCGCGTTATTTCGCCGGCACGGGACGTCCGTTTGAAATCATGACCGGCCGGTTCCTGCATGGCCTGGGCGATTGGTCAATCAAGCCGCTGGACATGCTCAAGCAGAACATGGCCGTCACCGCCGCCAATGGCGGCCGCTGCACGCTGATTGACCGGCAATTGCCGGACGGCAATCTCGATGGGGCGTATTACCGGCGGCTGGGCGAGGTGTTCGGGTTTGTGCATGCGCGCGCCGCAGCGTTTCGGGATGCGGCGCCCGCGGCGCAAACCGCCATCCTGCACAGCGCCTCCAGCATGTTCGGCGCTGAAAAACAATTTTACGGCCGGCATGCCGAACAAATGAAATCCGTGGAAGGCGCTGCTTTGACCCTGACCGAGACGAGCCGGCACACTACTTTGCTGGGCGAGGCGGCGCTGGCGGAACGGATTGCGGATTACGAATCCGTAATTTTGCCGGAATCGCGCGCCATTCCGCCGGACTTGGAGGAAAGATTGCGCGAGTATGTGCGGAATGGCGGCGTGCTGCTGGCTACGCACCCCTGTGCGTGCGGCGCGGATGTCCCGCCGTTGGCGGATGTGTTTGGCGTGTCGGCCGCTGGCGAATATGCCTCTGAAAATGGGTACCTGAGTTTTGCGTCAAGCGAGGAACATGAATTTGCCGGACTGCCGCTTTTGGTGCGCGGGCGCGGCTTGCGCCTGCAATGCCGGAGCGCGCGTCCGCTCGGCGAATTTTATGAACCGATGTCGCAGGGGCTGTTCGGGTGGGGCGTGCCGCCGCCCGCGGCAGCGGCGTCGGCGCCCGGAATCGTTTTAAACGAATTCGGCAAAGGGCGCGCCGTCTTGATTGCCGCGCCCTTGTTCGCCGCCCTGCGGAATAACTACAATCCGATGGGCGCCTGGTTGATTGATCGTTTATTGCGCCTGGCGATCCCCCGGCCGCTGCTGGATGTGCAAGCCGAGCCAGGGCTGGAAGTCTCGCTCATGCGGCAGACTGGCGGGTACGTGGTCCACCTGATCAACAAGGGCGGCGAACGCCAGTTGGGCGGACCATGGCGGGTAATTCCCAATATCCGCCCATCCGGCCCAGTGCGATTCCGGCTGCGTCTGCCATCACAGCCAAAAACTGTTGATCTGATTCCTTCGGGAAATGTCGAGCATTGCTGGGCCGATGGATGCCTGGAATGTGCCGTGGATTCCGTGCCGATCCACCTTGCCGTGCGTGTGACTTTGTAAAATATCAATAGCGTCCCAGAGGGGCCAAGCGCTGAGGATCAAAAACAAAATCGTGACAAGGCAATGCACTGTCGTATGAGGGGCGGTAAATATTCAGAGAAAATATCTCACAAAGCCACAAAGCCACAAAGGCGCAGCGGACGAGCATGTTCTGAAGGGAAACATGCCGCCATGCGGCAGTTCCGTGAAACGGAACAAAGTCGTTTGAAATATCGCAATACACAATCCTGTTTGCGCTTTGCGATATTTAAAACAACGTTTATGTTTTTCTGTTTGTTCTTTCTTGGTGTCTTCGTGACTTCGTGAGACAATATTCTGTTTCCCGGACTCGTTCCGCTTCGTTTGCTCCAGCGTGCCGCGCCTAAGCCTGGTGTAGCGGGTCGCGATAAAACATCTTTGTTTGCAGGTAAAAATGAAGGATAGTAAATGACAGGTGAAAAATGCACCAACATTCAACTTACGTAAAGCGTAAAAAAAAGGATGAAATCGTCATCGGCAACGGCGCGCTGGAGCGCGTCATCAGCATCCGCAACCGGCAATTGCGGACCGTGGCGTTCCGTAACCTGCTGACCGGCCGGACTTTTCCGGTCAAGTCGGATGAATTCATCCTGGAATGCGGCGGACGCGGCCGGAAACTATCCAACCGGGATTTCATAATCGAGCGGACGGCACTCCGGCCGGCCGCCGCCGGCGGAGCGCGGCTGGAAGCGCTGCTGAAAGACAAGTCCGGCGCAACGGTCACGGTCATCTACGAGGCGTCAAACCGCGAGCCGGTAATGCGCAAACGGATTGTGGTAGAGTCCGAGCGGCTGGTGCGCAGTATCGCCGTGGAAGCTTTTGCATTGCGCGGTCATGCCTTTGCGTTCGGCGGGTTCGGTCAGCCGGTGTTCATTGATAACGAATTGTTCTGCGGCCTGGAGTATCCGGCCGGATATAACCTGGCGGACGCCGGCGGGTCGGTGCGTTTGCAGCACTTTCCCGGCCGGACCGGCATGGTGGAGAGCAAAACTGCCGTCCTGGGCGCGGCGGCCGACCTTGAAAACGCGCGCGTGCGCGATGCCTTCCTGGATTACATTGACCGGCATCGCGCGCGGCCGGCCGGCTATTTCAGTCAGTTGGGTGAAGTCATGTGGCGCTATCCCGCGCGCCGGGCGCTGGAGGCCATGAGCTGCCCCGACATCTTTGATGCCGCCCGCGCCGCGTTGATCCGCCGCGGCATTAAACTGGATAGCGTGTATTTTCACGGCGACCGGCAGACCTTCAATCCGCAAAGCCTGCTGGGCGAACTGCCGGCATCCCGGCAAAAGCCTTTCACTTTGCGCCGTCGCGTGCAATGGGCGCGGCAAAAACTGGATGCCGGCGTGGTGATGCACCTCAACACCGGCGGCGGGCGGTCATCCGGCGATCAGGCCTGGTTTGCCAGGCATGTTGACATGATCAACCAGCGCTATTACTGCCTGGCTGACCCGCAAGTGATCGAATCGATCAAGGCCAACCTGCTGTCGCTCGTGCGCAAGTACGACTTGAAGGGATTTTCCTTCGATTGGATGTGGTGGATTCGGGCGTGGGAATGCGGCGCGCGCAATCATCGCGGGCACATTGCCGGGCGAAAATACGGACGCGAGGCCATCACCGACCGGTTCATCGAGTTGTGCCAAGCCTTGCGCGCCGCCAAGCCCGACATTATCCTGGAAGACCTGGAAGTCGAATTGAGCCCCTGGTGGCTGTTTTACGCGGATGCCCTGTGGTCGTATGCCGGCGAAGGCGATAAGATTCCCTTCGAAGAGATTGACGGCGCCATTAAGCATTGGGGAGCCCGGCACATTGTGTATCCACTGTCAAGCATCTGGTATGCCACGCCCGAGCCGGAAGTCCCCTTTGGCCGGAATTATCCGGATGAACATATGCTGCATTATGTCTTGCTGCATTATCTGCGCGGCGGGCAAATGGAGGAATTTTATTTCAACTTTTCCCGGCTGGCGCCGGCGGCGATGGATCGCGTTGCCGCGATCATCAAGTGGGCCCGGTCGCGCCAAAACATTCTGCTGGCCAACTCCGCGCCGGTCCTGGGCGATCCGTTCCGGCAGGAAGTTTACGGGTATGCGCATTTTACGCCCGACAACCGCGGCATTATCGGCATCCGCAATCCAGCCGCCTGGCGCAATGCCTCCGCGCGCCTGCGCCTGGACGAGCAAGCGCACTTTTACCAAAAGGGCGGTTCGGTTCGGGTGGAAGTGGTGTATCCCTATCGCCAAAAATTGCCGGGGTTGTACAATTACGGCGACACGCTCGAATATGACGTGCCGGGCGATGAAATCATTGTGCTGGAAACTTTTCCGGCTGAAAAACCGCTGCCAGCCATGCTGGCCTCAAAAGCATGCGGTAAGGTCCGCCTTGCCCCGCGCCCTTCGCCAGATTGCCGTCTGGTCCGGCGCGGACGCGCAGTTTCCTTGAAACTGCGGTGCGATGTTCCGGCGGATGAATGCTGGGAATTGGTGGTGGGAGTCGAAGCCACCATGCGGCGCCGGACTTCGCTCTCGGAGCAGATGCGCCTGGCCAACCGGCGCCTGGCCTGGAAAGCGGCGGGCGCGGGAACGGTCCAGGCTGGCGGAATCGAAGTGGAAGCGGTGCGCGATGAATATGCCGGGCTGGCCGCCCGCTTCCTGCAGTCCGCCCCGGAAGCCCTGGCCGGCGAGTTTCGCGTGAACGGCAAAGCTGCCGGTGGCACGATGGATATTTTTACCGTGCCGCGCCATCGCGTGAATGACAGCGGTTGCGTGGAAGCCGCGTGGCTGCCTTCGGGAATGATGCGGATTCAGAAGGTCGGGCCGCATCCGCGCCATGCCAATGTGCTGGTGTTCCCGTGGCGTTTTCGCTTGCCGTTGCGCGGCAGTGTTGACGTGGATTTCAACCTCCGGCGCGGGCCGAATATTTTCGACGGCGTTCCGGCATCAGTCAAACTGAGCGCGCATGTTAATGTTGGCCGGACCGCGCCGGAACAGGCCGGCCCCGGCGCGGCATGCCAGCCGGGTGGACTGCCGGAAATTGCCGGATCAGCTTGGCGGTCCACGCTGACGCTGGTCAAAACAATGCCAATATTTAATGCACGATAAGGAAGGATTCGCCATGCAAGATTCGGTACCCCGCCCGCTTAATATCTCGACCGGCAACGCGTTGTATGACGGATTACCGGGAGTAGTGACCGGTTTTCTGCGCCGGGATGTGTCGGAAATTCCGTTCGGCGGCAAGGTTGTGCGCGGATATCGCAGCCCGGACAGCGTCTCGGTCTGGCTGCGGGACCACACCCACCAGATGAAAGGTTTTAAATATTTCGAAAAAGACATGGTGTCCGCCGTGGATTTCTTCTGCGCATCCCAGCAGCCGAACGGCGAGGTTTTCGATTATCTTGCGCCCAGCGGAGTGACCAGCCGCGAACCGCCCGAGTCGGATGTGGAATACCTCCTGGTGGAGGCGGTTCATGGCGCCTGGCAGGCCACGGGCGACGACGATTGGATGCGTGGCAAAATTCCGGCCCTGCGCCGCGCCCTCTATTACAGTATGAGCCATCCGCACCGCTGGTCGCCGGAATACCAGATGGTCAAGCGTCCTTTTACCATCGATACCTGGGATTTTATTTATAATCCCGACGGCGTTTTTGGTTTCACCGGTTATAAAACCATAGACGCGAATACGACCTTCCACATCATGCACGGCGACAATACCGGCATGTGCCAGTCGTGCCGGCTCCTGGCAGCCATGCTGGATCGCCTGGGGATTGCCGGGGAAGCGGAATACTGGCGGGACAAGGCGGCGCATTTCCGGAAAAAAGTCGCGGAAATCTGCTGGAATGGCCGGTTTTTGCGGCATATGGTGCATCTGGATCCGGTCACCGTTCAGGGCGTGAACGAAGACGACCAGCTCAGTTTGAGCAATGCCTACGCCCTGAATCGCGGCGTATTGAATCATGCCCAGTGCGTCGCCATCATCGAGGAATACCAAAGGCGCAGACAGGCGCTGGCCGGCCGGTATTTCGCCGAATGGTTCAGCATTCATCCGCCCTTTCCGCCCCACAGCTTTTATTCGTCCAAAAACCCGGGGACAACCTGGACCAAGAATCCAGGCGAATATGTCAATGGCGGCATCCTGCCGCTGGTCGGCGGCGAACTCGCCAGGGGCGCGTTTGAAAACGGCTTCGAGGATTATGGCTGGGATATTCTGCGGCGCTATGCCAAAATGGTTAATGACACCGGCAAGGGATACCTGTGGTATCATCCGGACGGCACGCCCGGGATTTCCAGTAAAACTACCCTGGCGACGGATGGGTGGGGCGGCGCCGCAATGCTGAGCGCCTTGATTGAAGGCGGCGCCGGCATCCGCGATCTGGATGCGCGCTTCCGGCGCGTCCGGTTGGCGCCCCGTTGGGCGGCCGCCGGCATTCACCGGGCATCGGTCAGCGTCGGGTATGGCGCGAGCGACGCCGGCTTCGCTTATGACTATCAATCCACCGAAGAAGGCTTGACGATCGCATGGCGCAGCGCCGCCGAATCGGTTGAATTTCATGTCCTGCTGCCGGGCAATAAAACCAATCTTGTTGTCAAGCTTAACCAAAAAACGGATGTGCCTTTTACGTCTTCCGTTGCCCGTGCCAGCCGCTATTTGGATTTTACCGCGCATTGCCCGGATGGTCTGATCTGCATCTCTTGGAACGGCTGAGCAAGCGGGAGCGCGGCCGGCCGCCGGGTCGGCGTCAACGCGGTTTGGGCTTGATGATCATGACGCCGATCTGATGCGGGGCGCATGCCAATCTTTTTCCTTCTGGTGGGAGCGGCGTTACACGCCGCAATTCCCGCACGCTCCCCGTATCCCGCACCCCGCATCCTTCCCACATACCCGCACACTCACACACCCACATACTCCTCCTCGTGGGAGCGGCGTTACACGCCGCGATCGTCCGGCACGCCGGGATTCCGCCCGCCAGCCACAATCAACAAATATGACTTGCGCCCGGCGGACATAAGGCTTGACAAAGATGATTGCACGTGTAATCATCCAGTTATTCATGCGTAAAAGCGTGTCCATCCAAACCATGACGGATATTGCCGTCCGCCTGGGCGTCAGCCGCGCCGCGGTTTCGGCCGTATTGGCAAATAATCCCGGGGGAACGATCCGCGTCAGCCCCGCCACCCGCGCCCGGATTCAGGCCCTGGCGGGAAAGCTGAATTTCCGGCCCAGCGCCATTGCCCGCTCGATGGTTACCGGGCAGAGCCGGGTGGTCGGTTACCTGACGGTGGATGGCGGGCGCGAACATGCGGCCCAGGTGCTGGCCGGCGCCGCGGCGGAAGCCGCGCGCTGCGACTATTATTTAAAGTACATGCCTTACGACGATGCGGCGGATTTTGACCGCAAAATCCAGGCCTGCCTGGAATATCGTCTGGCGGGGGTGATCTGCCGGTCGGTGCGCGAGCCGCTCCTGGCCCGGCTGCGCGCCGCCTGCCGGCCGCGCAATCTGCCCGTGGCCATGGTGGACGATACGCTGCCGCATAAATGGGGCATCCGTGTGATTCCCGACAACGTGCAGGGCATGCGTCTGCTGGTGGAACATCTGGCCAGACTCGGGCACCGCCGGATTGCCCATCTGACGCTGCTCCCGGAGCGGCGGTTTGTGCGTTTGCGGTTGCAGGCCCTGCGCGCCGCCTTGCGCGCCGCCGGCCTGCGCCTGCCGGCGGACCGGATTGTCCACGTCGCCAGAGCCCAGGAACTGGCGGCGCCCCTGACGGCCTTGCTCCAGTCGCCGCGGCGGCCCACGGCGCTGATTTGCATCGAGGACTACATGGCCATGGCCGCCATCCAGGTCGTGCATCGGCTGGGCTATCGCATTCCCGGGGATATCTCCATCGCCGGTTACGCCAATCTCGGCGCGGCGGCATTTGCCGATCCGCCGTTGACCACGGTGGCGCAGCCGTTCGTGGAAATGGGCCGGACCGCCATGCGGTTGCTGGCGGAGGAAATCAAGCGGACTGACAAAATAACCTACCGCCGGCAGGTGGAGGCGGTACTGCCCGTACAATTGGTGGCGCGGGAGTCCACCGGAGCGAACCTGTCATGAAAATTACCAATCCTTACCTGGCTTTGCTGGATGAAAGCGTGCAGACGATTTTGAAACTCAAGCCCGGAGCCGTGCGCCGGGACGTGTCGGCTTTCGACCCGCGGTTTGTGCGCGCGGATAACGATTGGCGCCATCCGGAAGCCGCCGGCCTGGCGGCAATCCTGGCGCAGGCGTGGCGCCACCCCGTATCGTCAGCCTACCGGCAGCCCGCGGTTTGGGCGCAGATGCAGCGGCTGCTGGACGGCGTTGTGCGCCACGCCCGCCGCGGCAAATGGTGGCGTGAAAAACCGGGCACCGGCGATCCGAACATCAATCGTTTCACGCTGCTGCCGCTATTGGAGTTGTTTCTGGGGGTAGGGGCGCATTTGGACCCCCGCCGCCGTACCCGGTGCCTGGAAGTCATTGCCGCGGCGGCGGAGGTGCAGGCGGAGGAATATCACCGCCATCGCCGGCGGAAAGCCGGGGAATATCCGAACATGGACGCCTTCTTCATGCTGATCATGGAGCTGGCGGCGCGGGCCCTGGACCGCGCGGACTATCACCGCCTGGCCTGGGAATACTTTGGTTATCTCGAGTCCTGCCTGTTTCCCGATGGCGGATTGGCGTATTACAAGGGAACCAACGAGTGCGAGATTTATCATCAAATCAATGTGTTGGCGCTGACGCGCTACTGGGAACTGACCCGCTCCGCACCGGTGCTGGAACTGCTGCGGCGCACTTTGCCTTATTATCCGAATGCCGTGGAGCCTTCCGGCGCGCCGGATTATTTTACCGATCCCTATTGGAAGCATGATTTTAACCGGCCCCTGCCGTTGGCGCCGGACATCCTGGCGACGCTGTTCCCGGATGCGCCGGAGGCCGGCGCACATCGCTGGCTGGCCAATGTTTTGCGTAGAAAATTCGACCCGATGGCCATGCATAATATCTGCGGACTGGCGTTCTGGGCGATGGAATATTGGCGCAATGAACCCGGCTGCAAACCGCCGGACCGCATTATCCGGCGCGATGCCAGCATCAACGGACTGCGCGGCCGGTTCGGAGCGTTTTCCTGGGCGGCTACGGCCGGGGTCTGCCGGGACACGTTTGTCGGCGCCATGGTGGCGGATGCTTTCGAGGATGCGGCGGTCTTGCAGGCCGCCGGCGTGGAGGTCGCTTTTGCCAAGCCGGTGCGCACCGATCCGAACCATCCCTATTACAACCGGCGCGCCGGGCGGGGCGCGTTTGTCGGCGGGCATAATTATTTTCAGCGGACGTTGCTGGACCGCGCCCAGGGCGTGTTGGGCGTGGTCGCGCCGCTCTTTGTCAATGAGATTGCCTGGAATGAATTGTTGCCTGATTGCGGCTGGCGGACGCGTCAGCTTTGGTGGCTGTCCGGCGCGCGCCTGGTCGGCATGCTGGCGGTGGAAGCCCTGCCCGGCGCCGCCGCGGCCCGGGCGGTGTCCGTCTATTTCCGCCTGGGCGGGAGCACGACCGCGGTCCGCGAACGGCGGGGAATTCATACCTGCAGCCGGCTGAATCTGCGGATCGTCAAACACTCCTTTGGAAAGGCGGAGCTGGTGCCCGGCTACGAATTTTTCCTCGATGCCCGGCCGACCAGCACGGAATTGGTGCTGTCATCCCCCGCGCGCAAACATGCCGGCGCCCGGTACACGGCGCTGGTGGAAATATTTCCGGCCGGCCGGCGCCCCGCCGATATCCGGCCGCTGACCGATGCGGAACACCTGGGGTTCACCGTCCGATCGGCCGGCCGGCCAATCCTGGCCATGCTGAATGACCACCCGCATCCCGTCAAAATCAACAAGAGCCTTGCGGTTCCTCCCGGCGAATTGGTTTTGCGCCGGGTTTGATATATAAGAGTTGCTTTCAAAAGTCAGCTTTTGAAAGCAGTATTCAGAAGCCAGTAGTCAGTAGTCAGAATTGCAAATAATATAAAACGTTTATAAATAAAATCTTATATTTATCCTGAATTCTATCTCCTGACTCCTGAATTCCTCCAAAATGTGGGTTTTGAAATTGGCTCAAGATGACTAAAACCAACCTGATTCTGGTCTGCGGCCTGTTGCTGGCCGCGCCTTGTCCGCGGATGGCATGCGGCGCCGGGGCGGATAATCCGCCGCCATCCGTTGTTTACGATCCAGCCGGCAACGTAATCACGGCGGCGAATTTCACCGACCAGGCGCCATGTACTTTAAAAGAATTGTTGGCCGCCGACCGGGCGCACGGCTGGAACGTTATCCAGCATTGCGCGGCGGATGATGTTTACACCTGCAACGCAACTTTGCTGATCGGCGAAAATGACCGCGGCAGCACCTGCTTCCAGATCGGGACGGAAACCGCGCCGCGCGAGACGCTGGTCATGCGCGGCGGATTGTACATCATTCCGCCGTATGTCAGGAATGTCAATGACAGCTTGAAATCGGCGGGCGCGCTGCGGAAATTGAACCGGCCGGTGCCGTATAACAGCCTGGTATTGGGCGCTGCCGGAAACACCAACATCATGCCGGCGCTGAAATTCGAGGCTTTTTCGGCCGGCGCCGCCGGCCGATTCTGCGCGGGGGTCTTGTACCCGGGGAAATTGACCGGTTACCAGGCGCGGCTGGAAGTCTATAACGGCGTGATTGCGCCGGCGGAAACGGCGCCCGCGGCGGGGATCGATTCGGAATTGTATTGCGGGCTCATAGCGGTCAACTCCCGGCTCAGCGGTTTCCGCAAGTCGTTCTTCTTCGGCACGCGCGGCGACTGGACCAGCGTCAGCAATTGTGTTTTTGAAAACAGCGGCTTGGGCGTGATCAATACGACTGCGCCGCTGCTCGTTAAAAACAGCATTTTCAGAAATTGCGATGTGGCTTTCGGAGACTGGGGCGGGCCGATGAACCTGACGCTGGATGGCTGCGTTTTGGAAAATAACCGGCGCAACTGGCGTGTGCAGCGCGGCAGCGTTTGCCTTTTGGATTGCGTTGTTGGGCCGGCCGCCGGGGAGGACGAGTTACTGAGCCGCGATCAATCGGGGCCGCTCCCGGAAATTATCGTCCGCCGGCGCGTGGCGGTCAAGGTTTCCAATCAACAGGGGCAACCCGTTCCCAACGCGGATGTCATGCTCATTCCCGAACAGCCGGATCCCGCGCTGTTGCCTGGCCGGGCGGCCACCGGCCCCGACGGATCCACCCCCGCCGCGGGTGAGCTCCACGCCCTGATGGCCCTCGATTACCGGCTGCGGGCGGCTTATGGCCGCGGCCAGCCGGAACGGACGGATTACAGCTATGAAATCATTGTCGCCGCCCCCGGTTACCCGGAAAAAAGCCTGCCGGGCGCGCGCTTCGCGCAAAACGGCATGGAGATCAAGATGGTGCTGGATGGCAAAACAGACCAATAACCGTATGGAAAGGATATTTATGCGTAAAATTCCCGGATTGCTGGCATGGTTAATTGCGGGCGCAGGGCTGGTCGCATCGGTGGACGCCAAGGTCGTCTGGCGGGAGGATTTTGAAAGCGCGCGCTGTCTGCTGGATTGGGAACAGACCGTCGCGGGCAAACCGTCCCGCAAGGCCTTTTTGCGCACGGACACCATTGCCCGCGCCGGCAAAATGTCCGGCATGGTGTATTCCGAATACCATGCGGAGAATACCCAGGTCTATATTCAACGCCCACTCCCGGAAAACCGGGGCGGCGTGCTGACCGTCTGGGTTTACGATCCGGGCTATGAATACAGCGGCATCAATGCGCATGTCATGTTGTATGATCAAAAGGACCGGGAAAGCCATCTGATGCTGAACTTCGGTCATTTTGAGTTCATCGCCAACAACAAGCTGCTTTACGCTTCCCGTGAACCGTTTTTGTACCGGCGCGATCCCTTGCAGTGGTACTGCTTTCAATTCGTGCTCAACCCCGCGGAAGACGGCCGGATCAGATGTTACATTGACGGGCGCCTGGCGGCGGTCAGCGCCTGGGGTGACAGCCTGTCGTTCAAGTCATTGAAACTGGGGGCGCATATGCTGCGCGGGCGGGTGTTTTACGACGCCATCACGCTGGACGACGATCCCGCGGCATTTGAAATATTCAATGGTTGTGATCTGCAAATGCGCGTCCAGCGCGCCGGAAGTGTTGTGTATGACGACGATAAGGATATACCGGTTGACATCAAGCACAAGAATTACACCGGGCGCGAGATGCATGCGCAACTTTCCGGCAATATTGTTGATGACGACAACAAGGTGTGGGGTGCAATTACGCCGGTATCCTTGACCATACCGGCTGGCGGCGAAGTTGCGGAAACCAATGCGTCATATCCAATCCCGCCGCGCAAAGGCCGGTTTTATCTGCAGGCATTTCTGAAAGATGGAGATAAGATCATCGGGCAAACCCGCCGGCCCGTGGCGGTCACCTTTAATCCTGAATCCACGGCGCAATTTGACAGCCCGTTCGGCATCCAGGGGCGCCGGCTGAGCCGGATCGGCGGGTGGAAATACATCGGCGCACGGTCTTACAACTTGATTCTAAGCTGGCCGAACAGCGAACCCGCGCCCGGCAAGATGGAATGGGACAAGGAACTGGAGCAGGACATCCGCTTGGGCGTGGATAATCCTGACGCTTTTTTAATGCTGAATTTCGGGGTGCTGCCGAAATGGCGCCAGGCGGGCGGCGACTGGAACCAGGCGGTTCCGAAAAACGACAAGGACCTGGAGGAATTCGGGCGGCAGGCTGCAAAATATTACCGCGACGCCTTCAAGGTCAATACCTGGTCGTATTGCGAAGAGCCGTCCGCATATTTTCCCTGGCCGCGTTACCTGGAGATGTTCCAGGCGGCGGTCACGGGGCTGCGTGCCGGCAACCCGGACGCCAAAATCGTGGGACTCAACGCGGTGACGGCGGATTTTTCCTTTGACGAATGGATGTTCAAGCATGGCGCGGGCGATTTCATGGACATCTATGGCCATCATTTTTACGTCAACGGACGCCCGGAGGATTACGGCCTGGTGGAAAAATTGGACCTGCTCAAAGGATTTATGCGCCAGTATAACGGCGGGAAGATTCTGCCCATGTGGGATACGGAATGCGGCATGTATGTGGGCGGGTTGGGCAAAGGGCTGGTTCCGCTCACATCGGAACAGATGCGGCAATACAAGGCCCGGGGCTGGTATGCTGATTACTATTTTGCCGATGCGGATGTGGCGAATTATACCGTGCGCAAAATGGTGCTGGGTTATGCCAACAGTCTGACAAAATATTTCTTCCATAAATCCCTGCGCATTTTTGACGATACCTGCACCCTGACCGCCCTGGCCGTTTCCGCGTTGTGCCATGAATTGTCCGGCGCCGTCTTCGTGAAACAGATCGAATTTCCCGGCGGCAACCTGCACGGCTATGTTTTTGCGCGGGATGGGAAAAATTTCGCCGTGCTTTGGACGGCGCGCGATACGGCCGATGTGACTTTGAAGCTGGAGCAGCCGGCCTATCAGGAAATGGACCGGTTCGGCAATTGCACGGCCAGAACCGCCGGGGCCGGAAACCTGGTGAATCTGACCCTCTCGGAAGAGCCGGTTTATCTGCTGGATATCTCTGAAAATATCGATCGGCAGCCGGATGCCCTGTCTTTGCATTGTCCGGGCAAGGTCGAAAATCCGTCATTTGATGTAGTCGTTGAAGCATTGCCCGGCACGGATCTGGCCGGGATCATGACGCTGAAACTGCCGGACGGATGGACCAGTCAACCGGAAACGATGGTTTGCGACTTCACCAAGAGTAATCAGGTTTCCATGGCGGTGAACGTGCCCTGGGGGGTGTTCAAGGGCGATCGGATTATCACGGCCAATCTTAACGACCAGTCCGGGAAGCGCCTGTTCAGCGCGCAAGGCACGGTGACCCTGGCCATACCCGCTCCCTGCCGCCGCCTGGGTAAACCGGTCGGACTCGACGGCAACCTGGACGATTGGCCGGATGAGTTCAAAACACTGACCGTGGACCGCCTGGAACAGGTTGTCATCGGACGGCCGGCGATCGAAGACACCCAATCGCTTTCCCATCAGATAGCGCAGGGGTCGCGTTTCTGGAAAGGCGCCGACGATTTCAGCGCGTCCATCAAGACGGCTTGGGATGACGAAAATCTTTACATCGGCATCCTGGTGCGGGACAATGCCTTGCTCAATGATTTCATGCGCAATCCATATAAGGGCGACTCCATTGAGATCTTCCTGGACACCCGCCCGGCCGGGCAGGACCTTGGCAAGCCGGTTTATGCCGATGGCGTCTACCATTTGCGCTTCGTGCCGCCGGCGGGAGGCGCGGCGGAAGGCCGGCAGGTGGGGTATTTTCAGAAACACGAGGATAAGTTGTTAAAACGCCGGCCGGAATTCATCATCAAAAACGGCGAAACGGTATATGCTCAAGGCGAGGCGCATCTGCGTGACCTTGAAATCCCGGCTTATGCCGCCGGCAATCGTTTTGTCTTTACGCCGTTCCAGGATGGCTATATGGTTGAATTGGCGATACCATTTGCGATCTTCCAAAACGGCCGGCCCAAGGTGGGCGAAACATTCGGGTTTGACATTATGTTCAACGACCAGGATTATCCGCAAGAGCCGGCCGCCGTTGCCCTGTGCTGGTATGGCGACGGTAAAAACAGCACTACGCCTTCGGTGTTCGGAAGGCTGCGCCTGGCGCAATGAAATTCGGGAAATTTTGGTAATGCAGGATTGTTTAGCATCGTAACGGTTATACCGTTGCGGCTTATGATGAAAGGAGCGCGGAGTTATGCAAAAAAGTTGTTTTAATCAAATTGGCAGTACCGGTGGCATGTCTTTGGTCAGGCGGCTGGCTGCGGCGCTGCTGCTGGCAGTACCGGCCAGCGCCATGGCGGCGACGGTTTTCGTGGCCACCAACGGCAGCGATCTGGCCTCCGGGGAGAGTTGGGCGGCGGCGGTGGCGTCGGTCAGCAACGCGGTGCGGCTGACCGGCGACGGCCTGGTCACCAATACCGTGGTTGT
>CAZYXU010000033.1:0-29559 GCA_964650945.1 uncultured Verrucomicrobiota bacterium
AAGTTTTAAGGGTTTACGCCAGAACAAATTTCTCTCTCCTGAACACCGAACACTGAACCCTGAACCCAGAACACCGAACACTTGTCCCGGTTTACCATGGATTTGAACAAATTACGTCAGGAAATTGACCGCCTGGATGTCCGGCTGGTGGAGCTTTTAAGCCGGCGCGCGCGCGTGGCGCTCCGGATCGGGCGTTGCAAACAGAGCCAGCGCAGCGCCGCCTATGTGCCGGCCCGGGAGAAGAAAGTGTTGGATAATGTGCGCCGGCTGAATCCCGGTCCCCTGCCGGACGAGGCGTTACTGGCGATTTACCGCGAAATCATGTCCGCATCCATTGCCTTGGAACAGCCGGTGCGGGTGGCGTACCTGGGACCATTGGCGACCTTTACCCATCAGGCGGCCCGCAGCCGGTTCGGCGCCAGCGTGGAATATCTGCCTTGCGAAACGATCGGCGATGTATTCAATGCCGTGCAGACCCGGCAGGCCGATTACGGCGTGGCGCCGGTGGAAAATTCCATCGAAGGCGCCGTCACGCACACCCTGGATGAACTGGCGGGCAGTTCCCTGAAAATCTGCGCGGAAATCTACCTGCGCATTTCCCACCACCTGATGGCCGCGCAGCCGGAGCGCCGCCTGATCCGCCGGATTTACAGCAAGGACCAGGTATTCGGGCAATGCCGCAACTGGCTGCGGATCAACATGCCCGGGGTCGAATTGGCGCCCGTTTCCAGCACGGCGCGGGCGGCGGAAATGGCCGCGCGCGAGAAAAACACGGGCGCCCTGGCCAGTTTACTGGCGGCGGAAATGTACGGCTTGCGGGTATTGGCGCGCAATGTCCAGGATTCCGGCGGCAACACCACGCGTTTCCTCGTGTTGGGCGCCGCTTCCGGCTCGCCCACCGGGCAGGACAAGACTTCCATGTTGTTTTCGGTCAAACATCGCGCCGGCGCCTTGCACCGGGTGTTGGCGGTCTTCAAGCGGTATGGCCTCAACATGACGAAAATCGAATCGCGTCCCAGCCGGCAAAAAGCTTGGGAATACCTGTTTTTTGTGGATATCGAGGGGCATGCGGAAGAGCCGCGCATTCAGCGGGCTCTGAACGATTTGGAAAAACACTGTACCATGTGCACGGTGCTGGGCGCTTATCCGCGCGCGCCGGAAGCCCCTGCGCTCCCTGCGTCAAAAGCAAAATGAATTTTCCTGATTCATGCTGATCCTCGCATTGTGTCAATCGTTTTGCGGTCGGGCGTTATGGCGGGATGGGTTTTTCGTCCGGTCTGTTTGTTATGGCGCATGCCTGGCCTTGGGCGCATATGCCCTGGCGGGCATGGCGGTTGCCAACGCGGCGGATTCCGCTGGTGCATCGCCGGCGGTTGCCGGCACCAATTGCGCCGATACTGCCGAAGCCGATGCGGGGCCCGGCGTGGGGCGGATCGATCGTTACCATGAAGAAGTTTCCAGCCAAATCCGCAATTATATCCACCGTTTCGATTGTTACTTGGCCGGACGGCATGTGCCGGACGAGCCCACCGGCTCCTGGATCAGGGTAATTCCCCGGGTGGAGTGGGAGGAAGGCAAAGGCGTGTCCGTTGGCGCCGCCTTTAAAAGCCGGATCATCCTGCCGCACCTGCACGATCGCCTGGAATTGATTGCCGATAACGTGCCCAACGCCATCCTGCCCGGTAAGGATGTGGCGCCGGACCATTATGACAGCGTCAATGCCGGGCTGCGCTTGAAGATTTTGCGCGAGGATTTATCCTGGGTGGATCTGGATGGCGGGGTGAATTTAAATCCCTGGCCGGCGCCGTTCACGCGCCTGACCGTCAGCCAGGCCTTTGTCTGGGATAATGTCTGGAGCTTGGAGTTGAGCCAGCAGGGTTTTTTATACGTCAATGACGACGGCTTCGGTGAAATGTCGCAAGTGGAACTTACCCGCGCGCTGCATTCCGGCAACTTCGCCCGCGCGACTTCCGCCGCCACCTGGTCGGAGGAAACGGTCGGGGTGGAGTGGGAGCAGACTTTCATGCTGTGGCGTGAACTGGGCCGCAAACGCACCATTGAAACCAGCCTGAGTTTTTTCGGGCATGTGGATTCGGCCTCGCTGATGGATAATTACCGGGCTAATTGCACCTACCGCTGGAATGCTTTCCGGCCCTGGCTGTTTTTCAGCATCACCCCGCAGATTGCGTTCCCGCGCGACCGCGATTATGCCTTCACCCCGCTGCTGCGCTTCTGCATGGAAATCACCTGCAGCGATTCCTGACGGATCAGGCTTCCGGTTTGCGGGGATGGCGCGCGGCCACGGCGGGCGTTTTTTTGCGCGGTTGTTGTGCCCGTGCCAGGCATACCGCGGGGCGGATGCCGAAGCGCCGTTTGAACAGGCGGCTGAAATAGAGCGGGTCGTGGAAGCCCGCCGCTTCCGCCGCCTGCTTTACCAGCAGGTTGCCGGCAGCCAGTAGCTGCCGGGCCTTAAGCAGCCGGATTTCATTGATGTAGCGGTGCAGGGGCATTTTTTCCGCCCGCCGGAAGATGGCATTCAAATGTCCCGGCGCGTAGTGGACGATCCCGGCCATCTTTTGCAGCGAAATATCCTCCCAGTGGTATTCGCGGACGTAATGCTTGACCTGTTCGACAATTTGTTCGTGGTAATCGGCGGCCGGGAGGTCGCCAGCGGTATGTTCCCTGATAAAATAACACAGACATTCCATCAGAAGATAATGGAATGTCGCCTTCAACTGTCCGTCTCTTCCGAACCCCGGGTCGCGGGAAGTCTGCCATAAGCGCCCGCACATCGGCGGGGTGATGGCCAGGCGCTTTTTGGACGTGGCATAGCCGGTCAGCGGATCGTATTCCGTGATGTGGAAGAACAGCGCGGCCGGAAAAACCGTCGCCCAAAGCATCCGATAGCTTTGATCCGGGGCCAGATAATGTTCGCCATGGATGGCGCCGGGGATAAACACCTGGGGCTGGCGCAGCGGGCAGATGAACCAGTGGCTGTTAACCCCCAGCGCCAGCCGGCCTTCCAGCAGGCAGATCATTTCCAGTTGATGGTGCGCGTGGGGGGTGTAAAAATGCTTTTTTAGGACGATGTCCGCCGCCGGGGCGGCGGGGCGATCGGCGCGCGTATAATAGCGGATGCCGTTTTCCGACAGGGCGCATAAAAACAGCGATAAGTCCTGGTGATTCATACTTCGTTTTGTCCATGCGGATTGCGCGTTTTATACATCCAATTCCGTTTGCATGCAATTTTTATTTCATGTTTAATGACGCACAGTTCAAACGCAGCGGGTGGCGCGCGCCGCCCGGCACGCATCACGGCATTCCGTGGGGATTGAAGTAAAAAGAGGAAAAAGCCATGCCCGCCGTAACCTACCGCAAGTATTCCACCGACGAACTGATGGAAGTGGTGGATGTCTTCAACGTCAGCGCCGATGCTCAGCGGCGCATCCGCGCCATTCTGGAGGCGGAAAAGCAAGTCCCGGACGCCGGAAACTTTTTCCGGTATTACAATCCCCGCAGCAAGACGCTCCAATTCGAGGACCTGGTCAAGAAACAGACCGGCGCCCGGCATGTCCTGGCGGTCAACTCGGGCACCAGCGCCCTGATCGCCGCGATGGTGGCGGCGGAGATCGGGCCCGGCGATGAGGTGATCGTCCCGGCTTATACCTTTTTTGCCAGCGCTTCCGCCGTGGTGGTGGCGCGCGGCATCCCGGTGATCACCGAAATTGACGAGACGCTGACGCTGGACCCGGCCGCCGTGGAGCGCAACATCACGTCGAAGACCAAGGCCATCCTGCCGGTGCACATGCTGGGACTGCCATGCAAGATGAAGGAATTACGCGCCATCGCCGCCAAACATAAAATCAAAATCATCGAAGACACCGCCCAGGCGTTCGGCGGCAAATACCAAGGCAAATATCTCGGCACTCTCGGCGATATCGGTTGCGTCAGCTTGGATGCCTACAAGGTCATCGGCACCGGCGAGGGGGGGCTGCTTTTGACGGATGACGAATGGCTGTATACCCGCGCCCAGAGCTGGCACGATGCCGCCGCCTGCTGGCGGCCGGAACGCTATGCGCGGGAACGCAAGCCCGGCGAGCTGTTCTGCGGAGAGAATTACCGGATGCCGGAACTCTGCGCCGCGGTCGGCATCGCCCAGTTGCGCAAATTGGATGCGATCAATGCCGCCACCCGCGCCGCCTGGCAGCAATTGCGCGCCGAGGCGCAATTGCCGGGGTGCGTCCAATGGGTGGAATGCAACGATCCGGAAGGCGTGTGCGGCTACAATCTGGGCATGCTGTTTGAGACACAGGACCAGGCCGTCAAGGCCATCACCGCCAAAATCGGGCTGGGCGGTCTGGCGGCGGGCGACACCCGGGGGGTCCGCGATTGGCACGTTTACTGGAACTGGGAGCATATATTGGAGCGGAAAACCATCACGGCGGAGGGCTGTCCCTTCACCTGCCCGCATGTCGGAAAATTGCCGGCCTATTCGCCGGATATGTGTCCGCGCACTAAAAAAATCATGCTCCGGCTGGCGACCATGGCGATTACCCCGGTTTATGATGCGGCGGAAGTGTCACAACGCGCCGCGAAATTAAGCGCGGATCTGAAAAAGCTGTTTTAATATTTCGCTTGTGTCGAAGGCATCCAGCCTGCGCTCCTTTTGTGGTGCGGGCTTCCAGCCCGCACATCCGTATATTTTAAATGATGGTTGAAATCGGCGAAGGCTGGAAGCCTTCACTACAAGGCAAAGAAAAAATCATGATTAAAATCAATGCATTGGTGGATTTGTTTTTCAAGGAATTACCGCTGGAAAAACGCGTGGCGGAAATCGCCAAAACCGGCTGCCGCTACATCGAAACCTGGAAGGGCAAGGATGCGGGAGAATTAAAGAAATTACACGCTGCCGGCCGGGAGTGTGAAGTTGCCCTGATCAGTATTGTCATGAATTTTGCCAATGAAGAAAAGGTGGCCCCGATCCGCGCGGAAAATCTCGGCCGGTTCATGGACCAGATTGACCGCTATGCCGACAATGCCCTGGCTGCCGGCTGCCGCCAGGGGATTGTCACTGCCGGCCAGGCTGTCGCCGGGCGCACCCCCGCGGACCAGCGCCGGGCATTGGTGGCGGCGCTGCGCGCGGCCGGCGAACGGGTTGCTTCACGCGGCTTTAAATTGAATCTCGAACCGTTGAACACGGCGGTGGATCATGCCGGGTACTTCCTGGACGATCCCCGGGAGGGGCTTGCCATTGTCCGGGAAGTCGGACTGCCGAACGTCCGGATGTTGTATGATGTCTATCACATGACCATCATGACCGGCAACCAGACGGTGTTTTTGGAGCAAAACATCGAATGGATCGGCCATTTTCATGCCGCCGGTGTGCCGGGCCGCCACGAGCCGTTTGAGGGCGAAACAAATTATCCATTTCTTTTGCGGCGGATCAACGCGGCGGGCTACGATGGATTCATGGGGCTGGAATACATGCCGGCACTGCCTTGTCCGGAAACGCTCGTGAAAACGCTGGAGTATTTAAAACTGAACGATGCCTTCCCGGCGCGCTAAATTAGAACTGCTGCCAATTAAGGTCCTGAATATACGAAAACAAATACGCCATGAAAACCAAAACTATTGCGCTTGAGTGGAATTCCGGCCCGGTGCAAGCGGAACTGACCGTTATCCATGGACAGCTGCAATCGGCTCGCATCGTCAATGGCAAGGGACGCGTTTCGGAAAACGGGCAGATTCACGCAGACGGACCCTTGCGGGTAGAATGCCGGATCACAGATGCCCAATTACACCCCGGGGCGTTTGCCACGCGCCTGGCCGTTGCGGGCACTCCGCACGCATTCACGTGCTTTGTTCGGGATATCAACCGTGACCAGCCGATCTTCATACCCGCTTACGGTATTGTCGTCACGGAAAGCAATGACCGGCGCTCTTATGCTGAAATCTCCGAGGATATCACCAGGCGGGGATTGTTGAGCAAAGCCCAGCGAATCGAGTTGGAGCCGGAGGAAACATACGAACATGCCTGCCAGGGCAATCGCAACCTGATGTGTCCCACCTGGCTGGGGCTTGCCCGCGACATGCGTTTTTTTGAAGTCGGCTACGATCCTAAATATGGCTTCTGGGGATATGTTCAGCCGCGCTATCACTCCAAGCTCCAAGCCATCCCGGAATCAGGAGACAAGGGGTATGCTATCGGCTTCGTGGTCGGTCCGGGCGATTCCTGCCGATACGACATCACGCGGTGCCTGGAAGAAGGCGCCCTGCCCATCCTGCGCTCGACCCAGCGCGAGGAAAACGTCCACTATCATCTCACCGCCTTCTGCACCCTGGAGAATCGGCCGCTCTCGGCCAACGCCGTGCGCGGCTCCGAATGGGCCGCGTGTTATCCCAACACCGGCGGCAACATGCTTACGCCGGAGGAACGCGACGAACTCAAGGATATGCTGCATGCCGAAATGCGCGCGCGCGAGGAAGAAACCGTCTGCGTCATTCGTGTCGAAGCAGTTAACATGGAGCGCACCCCGCACTACGCATGGTTCAAAGGCACAACGTTCCAGGGAATGCTGCTTAAGCCGAAGGAATATCTTAAGCTGGCGGACTATCAAAGCAAAACCGGCTTTGGCTTCCTGGAATCGGGCCGGGTATTCGCCATCCACCGGCTCAATGGCGCGCCCATGCCCGAAATGGAAATGGCGGTTCTGCTCCAGCCGGGGGAAACCGCGGTTTTCGATATGCTGATCCCCCATCAGCCGCTGCCGCGCGAACGCGCACTCAAACTGGTCAAGCTCGATGTCGAGACACACTTAGATGCCTGCCGTAATTTCTGGCGCGCCAAACTGTCCGCCGCGGCCGCAATCCACGTCCCCGAGCGCGCAATCAAAGAACGCATCCAGGCGGGGCTTTTGCACTGCGATATCGCCGCACTGGGCAGGGAGCCGGATGGCGCCGTGCTAGCCACGATCGGCTGGTACTCGCCAATCGGTTCGGAAAGCGCGCCGATCATCCAGTTCTTTGATTCGATGGGCTGGCATCGCCTGGCCGAACGCGCGCTGCAGTTTTTTATCAACCGCCAGCGCGAGGATGGCTTCATCCAAAACTTCGGCGGGTACCAGCTGGAAACCGGACCCGCCCTCTGGACCATGGGTGAACATTACCGCTACACTCGCGATGACGCCTGGGTGCGGCGCATCCGGCCGAACCTGCTCAAGGCCTGCGAGTTCCTGCTCCAATGGCGCGACAGGAACAAGAAAGCGGAACTGCGCGGCAAGGGCTACGGACTGCTCGACGGCAAGGTCGCCGATCCCCAGGACTTTTTCCATTCCTTCATGCTGAACGGCCTTTCCTATCTAGGCATCCAGCGCGTTGCGGAAATGCTGGTCGCCATTGATCCGCAAGCATCGCGGCGCCTGGCCCGTGAAGCGCGCGCATTCAAGCGGGACATCCGGGCGGCCTTTTACGAGGCAATGGCGCGGTCGCCGGTAGTTCCGATCGGGGATGGAACCTGGGTTCCATCGGCGCCGCCCTGGACCGAATATCCAGGGCCGGTTGCACTGTATGCCGAAGGCGGCAACTGGTTTACGCACGGGACCTTTATGGGGCGGGACTCGATGATCGGCGCGCTGTACCTGGTGATTTCGGAAGTGCTCGATGCGAACGAGCCCAGCGTGGAATTCCTGCTCGCGTCGAACCAGGCGCTGATGACCGTGCGCAACGCCGCTTTTAGCCAGCCCTACTATTGCCGACACGACTACACCCACCTCAAACGCGGCGAAGTCAAGGCGTTCCTTAAGACTTACTACAATCAGTTCAGCGCCCTCCAGGACCGCGAAACCTATACATTCTGGGAACATTACCACCACGCCAGCCAGCACAAGACCCACGAGGAGGGGTGGTTCCTGATGCAGACGCGCTGGATGCTGTGGCTGGAAGAAAACGCGACGCTTAACCTGCTGAGCGGCATTCCACGGGCCTGGCTAAAGGATGGGCAAGCAATAAGAGTTAACAACGCGGCCAGCTATTTTGGCCCGCTTACTTTTATGGTCGAATCGCATCTTGCACGCAACCGGATTATCGCGCATGTGGAGTGCGACGGCAAGCGCAAGCCAAAAACGGTGATCATTCGCCTGCCGCATCCCGAAGGACGCAAAGCCGTGAAAGTGGAAGGAGGCGTTTATGACGCGGCCCGCGAAACCGTGCGCGTTGCGCCGTTCAGGGACAAGGCCGATGTGGCGGCTTACTTTTGATTAGTTGGAGTCATCCGGTGATCATGGTTCGGCAGGAGCAGTGACTCCGGCAATGTTATTGTTCTGAAATACGCAAAGGATAAGATATTATATTCTCAGCCTCGATTGAACATCACCGCCTTTATTAACAACAAACGGGCCGCATAGCCCAGAGTGGAAAGGAACAGTGCCATGTCAATTGTCAGTCTATCTAAATGTCGTGGGCTCCTTGGTTTGGGTTTTATCTGGGTGTTCGCGGCGGGCGCCACGAACGTGTTCGTCATACCGCCGGACCATCCCGCGGCCGCGCCTTTCCCCCCCTATACCAACTGGGCCACGGCGGCCACCAACATCCAGGAGGCGCACGACGCCATCGATACCAACGGCGGGAATATCGTATTCATCACCAACGGGCTTTACCTCCTGACCAATCAGGTATTGGTCACCAAGGGGGTTGTCTTGCGCAGTTGGAATGGTGGAGCAACCGATCCCGTGGGCACCATCCTGGACGGCAACAATGCGGGCAAGCCGGTGAGCAATCGCGTCATGCTCGTCAACAATGTCCTGGCCGTCGTGGACGGGCTGACGCTCCAAAACGGAAACGTCAATTACGGCGGCGGTATGTATATCGACAAGTCGCTCCTGATCACAAATTGCATTATTAAAAACAATGCGGGGGGGCCGTATGGCGGCGGCATTTTCGTTGCATCAAGGTTGGGAAAGATGACACATTGCCAGATTATCTCGAACACGGCGGCACTTGGCGGCGGGTTATTTATATCAAAAGGGACAGACGGGATCATCGAATATTGCACCGTTGCCTCGAATTATGCATCCGATGGTAATCTCTATAACGGGGGTGGCGGCATTATGTTGGTGGGTGATAGCGCAACCCTGGTGCAAAATGCCGTGACGACACGCTATTGCACGATTGCCTACAACACGGCCTATTCCCTCGGCGGCGGGGTGCAAATTAATTTCAACGGGGGGCTGATTGAGAATTGCCTGATCGTGTCGAATTATCTAAGTCGTGTCAACAGCACCCGGCGGGGTAGTGGGGTATCTTTTTACAAGGGCAGCGCCACCGTGCGAAACAGCCTGATCGCGGGCAATTCGAATGCCATTAATAACTTTGCTGTCTATATGGAACAGGGGGGCAGGCTCGAGAACTGCACTATCGTCAATAATATCAATGGAGGGTTGGTCGGCTCGACCACCCTCTCAGGCACGGGTATCGTCGTCAATACGATCATCTATTCCAATCTGGTTGCCAATGTCTATTACACGAATAATATCCAGTTCACCAATTGCTGTGCGCCCGACGCGTTGGAGGGTTCCGGCCACATCACCAACTATCCGGTCTTCGTCAACCCGGAGGGGGATTTGCGCCTGACCATGGACTCGCCCTGCATCAATAAGGGGCTGAATCAGGACTGGATGTGGGATGCGCGCGATATGGACGGGCATCGCCGGATTCTTGAAGGCATGGCGGATATTGGCGCCT
Organism: uncultured Verrucomicrobiota bacterium; assembly: GCA_964650945.1. Taxonomy (GTDB): domain Bacteria; phylum Verrucomicrobiota; class Kiritimatiellia; order JAAZAB01; family JAAZAB01; genus JAXGPF01. The sequence goes on from CAZYXU010000033.1 coordinate 9,739, forward strand.
ACGAGTTCCTGCGCCGGGGCACGATCTTCTCACTCCGCTGATAAAAAACAATATGACCCCAACAATTCAAATTCGACGGGCATCGAACAGATCGCTCCGTGCCATTATTTACGGCCTAACAACCATGACAATTTGGATGTTTGCGTCAGTCGCGCAGACCAAGCCGGTTGTCGGCCTGTTTAAGGATGGACGCTCTGGCGAACTTGCTGGCATCCGCAAAACGCTTGAAACCGAGGGTTTTGACACGCGAGAATTGAACAAGAAGGACGTCCAGAAACGCTCCAGCCTGGACGGGCTGGACGTGCTCTATTTGCCGGGCGGCTGGAATGCTCCGGATTTCCTCGGCCACCTTGGACGGCACAACCTGGTGGATTTCGTGGCCAACGGTGGCGGCGTTTTTGCCGGCATGTTCCGCTCCGGCTACGTGCGCACCTGCAATCGTCCGCTCTTCCCCGAGGTGGGCGCGGCCGAAAACCGCATCGCCGGCATGTGGTTATTCCCGCAAGGCGATAGCCCGCTGGTCGCCGGATTCGACCATCCATTCTGTCCGGACATCGGCTGGGATCATATGGCGCTCCGGCTCGGTCCGCAAGGGCGGGTATTCATGACGGATGCGGACGGCAGTCCCGCCGGGGCGTATGGCGAGGTCTATGGCGGGCGATATATCGCCTATGGCAGTTGGCTGGGCGGCGGCACGAACGAATTCCGGGGCCTGGAGCGGACGATCTTCCTGAACTGTATCCGCTGGCTGGCGGACGGCGCGCCGCTGCCCGAAGCGGAGCGCGCGCGGCTGCGGGCAGACGCCGAACTGGCGTTTCTGCGCCAGGACAAGCTCTACGACTTACTCCTGGACGAACGCGGGCCGGACGACGGACCGGGTATCCTGCCAATGGTCCGGAACCACATCGAAATCCCATTATTCTCGCGGCGGGAACGCCTGGACTCCGCCGCCAAATTTCTGGCCGCAGCAGACGCCCGCCCACTGCGCGCGCTGCAAGCGCGCCTGGACCTGGCGCTGGCCCGCTTGGAACACCGTTATGCCGAACTGGCGGCGGAATGGGCGAACCGCATTTGCGGCATGCCGCGCGCTGAATTGATCCGGGAAAATCCATTCCTTGATCCCGAGGGTGTCCTGGCACGAGCCAAGGAATTAGGAATAGCCGCAGAATGTCAGGCTGAATTGCGCGAACTGCTGGAAACGAGCCGCAAGTATCCCACTAAATCCGCGACACCCTTGAAAAGCGGCACACTGCTAAACGGTGCGGGCCGGATGACCGAGCCGACAAAAAAAGTCGTGGCACTGCTGTATGGCGAACAACTGCGTATGGAACTGTTCCCGAAAGCCGCGTCCGATGCGCTCACCGAAGCCGACACGCTGCTCGCTGTATTGGCGCCGGCGGTTGCCAAGGCCCGCGCGACGGCATTTCAGGCAGAGCGGGAAAGCGATCAGGCGCGCTTGCCGCGCCTGATCGAAGACTGCGGCGGCGCCGACGCGCGCCAACGCGCGGAAGCCGTGCGGGAGCTTGGCCGCATCGGCGACGCCCGCGCCACGCCCGCTCTGCTCAAGGCGCTGGACGACCGGGACATCGAGATTCGGGTCCGGGCCATCCAGTCACTGGCCTGGCTGCAAGCCCGGGAGGCCGTGCCGGAACTGACGGCACTGCTGAAGGATGACAGCTTGCGCCTGCGGCGGCGCGCGGCCCAGGCACTGGGCCAGATTGGCGATGAGCGAGCGGCGCTGCCGCTGCTGGAATGCCTGAAGGACGAGGATTTCCATCTGTCGGTAAACGCCATTCTGGCGCTCGGTTGGCTTGGCGTCAAAGAAGCCGTGCCAACGCTGATTGGACTGCTGGAATCCGGCGACCCGCAAGATCCCGACACACGCGGACGGATGCTGGCGGCCATGCGCGCGCTGGCGGCCATTGGCGATACGCGCGCGGCGCCGGCGTTGGAACGCTGGGCCGCGACCGCCAAGGACTTTCCGCTCGCCCGCCAGGGCTCCGCGCGCATTGTCAATCTATGCTCCACGTCCCAGAGCCTGGGTTTACAGGGCCATGCCGAAATCGCGCTCAAGGCCATTAAGGAAGGCTGCCAGAATGCGCCCGGCATTATCCAGACCGCCGAACTGGTCCGGTCGGATCGTTTTCATGCGTTGGACCGGAACGTCAATCTCCTGATCGGCCGGCCATTTATCGTGATCCAATCCAATTTCGCCGAGGAGCCGGAAGCGATATTCGACTATTTCCGGCGGGCGGGCGTTACCGGCGTGCATGCGGCCTGGGGGGAGCAGAGTTCCGATCCCGACCGCCACCAGGCGCTGATCCGGAAAGCCGGCGAATACGACATGAAATGGATCGAGCCGCTGCCGTTGGACAACAACTTGTTCGGCTCGCGCGCTTTCTATCCGCGGCAGCGCCTGGGCGCGACGGCCGAGAAGGCCGGCTGTGACGTTGTGCTGGCCGCGATGCGCGAGCTGCCGGCTTTCGCCGGATTCTGGAGCGAGGAGATTTACCCCGATGTTCCGATTCCCAGCGCGGCGTTCGAAAAATTCCTGCGCGCAAAGTTCGGGCCGGACTTCCGCGCCACGGTGGGCCTGGCCGCCGACGAGCCGGCGCCGGACACAACGGACATACCGGAACGGCCGCAGCCCTATGCCACAACGGACAAGCCGGATCAGCTCCGGCAACGGCCGCGGCTTTATGCCGAGTATCTCTGCGCCGCCGGGCAAATCCTGCTCGACGAGTGGCGCGAAGACCAGGAATGGCTGCAGGGCCTGCGCAAAGGCTGCGCGCTGACCTTCAACCAGAGCGTCGGCAACCGGTTTAAATACATCGGCGTGTTCGGCGGCGCGGGCGGCGTAATCGGCGCACACGGCCCGGAGACCTACAACTCGTTCGGCCGCGAAAACGCCTTTATGATGGAGCTGGCCAAGGATGGCGAGGCGCGACCGGTCATGGGCGAGTTCTACAACTGGTACTGCCCCTCGAACGAGCACGCTGAGCGTGGGTTCGCCCAGCACCTCATGCATGGGGAATGCTTTTTCAATTTTAGCTTTAACCAGATTTTCAAACAGTCGAATCCGTGCGTCATGTGGAGTTGGGAGGCTGGGCGGTGGGACCGCCTCAGCCAAGTGTTCAATAAGGCCGCCAAGGTCAAACCGTATCTGGCCGGGGCCGCCTCGGCTGCCACTGTGGCGCTGGTGGCCAGCGAACGCACTCATCTCCTGCTATATGCCCAGCGCTTCGGAGAAACCCAAGCCTTGCCTCGCCGCTACTACCAAAACCAGCGCGCGCTCTGGGTCGCGCTGCAGCAGGCGCATACCGCCGCCGACGCTATCTGGGCCGAAACTCTGACGGCGGAGAAAGCGGCGCGCTACACGGTGCTCGTATTGTCCGATGCCAAAAGCATGACCACCGCGGAGATCGGAGTCTTGCGCGGCTGGGTCAAGGCGGGTGGAATTCTGATCGCCGGCGGAGCCACTACCCTCTTCAACGAGTGGGGCGAGAAGCAGACGGACTACGCACTGGCGGACGTCTTCGGCGTGCATTACGCGGGCCATGTTGCCCCAGTCGGCGCGGAAAACTGCGACACACTCTGCTGGGATCATGGTCGGACCTTGGCCTTGTCGCTGAACGAGGGGCTTGATCCAGAACGTTTTTGCCGCCATGTGCACCGGGAGACGAAGCCGGTCAAATCCATCGGGCTCTTCGCCGTGCCGGGCAGGGAGAGTCTGTTGCCAGGACTGCCCGTCGCCGGACTCGCCTGCGAATACGACCTGCCGCTCGGGCGCGACCGCCTCCAGCCCGGCCCAGCTAAAGTCCTGGCCGCCTGGCCGGACGGCAGTCCGGCGCTGACATTCAGCCGCTTCGGCCAGGGCGGCTGCTACTTTCTGTCCGCGATCTATCCGGGACTCTGCCACACGGCTACAGGCTGGGAGACGGAGCCAAACTTCTTCGACTTCTGGCCTGGCATGCGCGAGTTGATCGGCGCCATGGTGCAAGGCGGGATGGCGGCGCGGCAAACAACGCTGGTGGCGGAGCCGCTCAACTGTCCCAAGGACGTGGAAATCACGGTCCGGAAAACGGCGGATGGGAAGTCCCTGGTGGTGCATCTCCTGAACTACGACCCGAATCTTTCCCGCGTACATGGGACCAGCCTGTCCGTACGGCCGTTAGCTTCCGGGCCCGTGCGCGCGTTCTATCCGGATACGGGGGAAACGGCGCCGTTTACCCGGTTGGAGGATGGCCGGATTCTACTGACCGTCCGCGATTTCAAGGTGCATGATATGCTGGTCTTCCAGGCCGGCCAACCGCCGGCGCCGTAAGCATCCCGATCGTGGGCAAACATGGTTAAGCACATCAACGGCTTCGGCATCATAGGGATGGTCATTGGACTCCTCAGCATTGCATCCGGCGCGCCGGTCGAAACGCAGCCGATCTCAATCGCCGCGAGCCCGGACCTGCCGGCTGTGGAATTAATCCGCAACGGCGGGTTCGAGGAACCCTACCTGTCGCGCCCTGTAATTCCCGAAGAATGGCGCGCGTGGGGCTCCCTGGGCCGCCCCGCGAAGACATGGCGTGACACGGAGACATTCCACAGCGGCGCGGCCAGCTTGAGGATGCAAACCGTGACCAATGCCGGCAGCCAGCGCCTGTTTCAGCGGATCAGCGGCCAGCAAGTCGCGCCGGGCAAACCGTATCATCTCTCGTTCTGGGGCAGGACTGAAGGCTCCGGGGGCGGGATCCTCGACATCCTGAAAATCGAAAAGAACGTGCGTACGCCGCTCGCCGCTCAACCATTTAACAGCAAGGACTGGAAACAATTTTCGCTGGAATTCAAAATGCCGGCGACGCGCGCCGACATCCTGATTTTCGTGGGCCCCACCGATCGCAAGTCGGATTCAACGATTTGGATTGACGATCTTTCGCTCCTCCCGTCCGAGACCGATCTATCGTATACGGTCAGCCTGCCCGGACTTCGCGGCGTCAAACTGCTCGGCGAAAAGGGCGAGGTCCTCCAGGATTCTGGCCCGCTCGGCGGAGCCCCGACGGACCATACGCAAACAGCGACAGTGCCCGCCCGGGGCCGCTACCGGGTCGAGGCGACCGATGCTCAAGGCAGGATGATTGCCAAGGAAATTCCGGAAGGCAACAAGCTGGAAGCCGGCAATATCGTGGCCAACGGGGACTTCGAAGCGCCATCGGGGAAAGCACTCCCGAAGGACTGGAGAACCTGGAGCTCCCTGGGCATGCCGGCCAAGCCCATGCTGGACACTCAGGAATTCAAGAGCGGCAAACAGAGTTTCCGGATGGAATCTACCGGCATGGGAGGTCAGGCCATCATCCAGCGCCTGCCTGTCACAGCCTGGCATCCGAACCAGAGCTACCTCTGCACCTTTTGGGGCAAAACCGGCCCCAAGGGAACCGGCGCTGTCCATATCGAGAACAGCACCCGCGCGACGCTTGGCCGTTGTCATTTTTCCTCAGACAACTGGAAGCCGTATAGCTTTACGTTCACCACGCCGCCCGCCAGCCAGGTTCTTACCCTCTGGCTCGTGGTCGCAAGCGCCAAAATCGAAAACACCGCCGCCTGGTGGGACCAGGTCACGGTGCGGCCCCTGTTCGCGGACGAGCGCGCCCTGCACAACCGGGCGACCGCAATGAAAAACGATATGGATGACGTGTATCGCTCCGTGGTACGCGCCGGCTATTACGACAGGGAAACGAAAATAGATCTCCTGGAATTCGACGCCAACGACTTGAGTGCCTTCCATATCCTGGATGAATCCGGCGTTCACACCCTGAAACAGAAGATCGAAACTTTGCGCCGCCAACTGCAGGACGGGTTGGACCGGATAACGGCCGACAAGGACCAGTCCATCGCAACCCTCGAAGGTATTTCCCTGTTTGCCGACGTGAACAAGGCAGATGCCATTGTGCACGATCTTGACGGCTGGCGCGAGCGCTGGACCAGGATGGCTGCAGCCGGGTTCGGCGGCATTGACAAGGCCGCCGTCAATCTCCGGGTGGAACTCGCGCCTCAACTGGAAAAACTAGCACAGGCCAAGAGCACGGCGGACCGGGACATTTCAAGCCGCGAAGCCGCGGCATTCCCCGGCGACTTCAAGCTGGCCATGAGCCAGGTCAAGAACGATGACCCGGAGATCCGCGAGCACGCCGCGCTGGAACTGGGCCGGCTTGAAAATCCCGTCGCCGTTCCCGCGCTGATCTCGTTATTGCGGGACCCGGCCTATCAGGTCCGGCGCAACGCCCTGAATGCCCTGGCATGGATTCGGGCGGACCAGGCGTTGCCGGAAATCGCCGCACTCGCTGAAAAAGACCCCGATGTCTGGACCCGCCGCCGCGCCACGCAGGCCCTGGGCATGATCGGCAGCCCCAAGGCTGCTCCCGCCCTCCTGAAGCTGATCGAAGACAAGGATGGCGCCGTCCGTCAAAATGCCATGCTGGGACTTGGCTGGCTGCGCGAAACCAATGCCGTGTCCGTCCTGACCAAGGTAGTGAACCGGTTCATGAAGGATTTAAAGACCAACACCAACGAGCCGCCCTGGCTGAGTGAAGTCGTCAACGGGCCCCAGCATACCGCGGCGGCCGCGGTTTTTTCCCTGGGCTTGATCGGAGACCGGAGCGTCGTGCCCCTGCTTGTGGACGTCATGAAAGCCCATGAAGTTTTGACGGCCCTGAGCGCCACGTTTGCGCTCGGCCGGCTGGGCGATACGAATGTTACCGCCGCGCTGGAAGAGAGAAGCCAGCATGAACAAAGACAGCCCCAGGAATCCAAGAACGCCCTTTACCTTTTGAACCATCCTTTACCAGCAACACCGCTCGGTATTGTCCAGCCCGGCTGCCTGAGAGAAAAGCGCTACTTCTACTGGTTTGGCAGCCGATTCCATCGCGGGTTCGGGCGCTGTTTGAGCTCGAATGAAGGCAACCGGCCCAGGACCTTCGAGGATGTGACGCGTGTCATGGGCGCTGCCCGCGCCACTGAAATCATCGAGTGGGTCGTGCCGGCGCCGCAAGACGAAGCTCGGCGATATTTCGATGCGGCCACATCCAACGGGGTGCGGGCCGTCACGGCTTACAATGGCTTGCAGGGCCCGTTCAGCAAGGCCAACCTGGCCCGCCTGATTGATCGTTACGGCCAATACCCCGCTTTCAACGCCTTATGGGGTGAGGAAGGAGGCATGGAAGTCCTCCTGGAGGACATCCGGGATTACTTGCCCCGCTACGTGGCAAGCCGGTATTCGCCGGAAGAACAGGAACGCCTGGGACTTCAGCCCGGGCAAATGGCGGGATTCATCGAACGCGACTTGCGTTTCGTAGACCCTGACAAGCGCCGGCAGGAGCGGCCGGGGTTTGCGGTCTATGCCGAGGCGTTGGAAGCCAACTGCGTTGACGGCAGCCGGGAACTGATCGAATTTCTGCACATGCTCCGCAAGAATATGGCCATCGGTCATTACTCAACGATCAGCGCTCGCACCTTTAATATGCTTGTCAACCTGGCCAGCCTGGGCCGCATGGCGCATCTGTTCGATTACAACGGGATAGAACCCAGTTACAGCACCGTGGCCTACGAGAACGCCTACCTGCTGGAAATGTGCCGCGACGGCCAACGGTATCCAACGGGGACGGAAACATACATCTGGCGCCTGCCCAGAGAGCTCACGCGGTTATGGGAAACCGGCATCGGCCTGAGTCTGCTGCACAGCCAGCAGATGTATGTCTGGTATTGGGGCGACATTTACAAACAGTTGAACGACCGCGGCCGCGGACGGCCGGAAGCCTGGTCCATCACGACCAACATGTTCGCCAAGATCGAAAAGATCGAGCCTTACCTGGTCAACCCCGGCTTTCCAGGCGATATCGCAATTATTCATTCCGGTCGCACCGCTGGCCTGCTTTATCGCGACGATGAGCGGGATCGCCTTAAAAAAGAAACGTTCAACGAAGGCCCATACTTCTTCAACAACGCCGGCATTTTCCAGGCCCTGGCTTACGAGCATATTCAGGCCGACGTCATCTGGGCCGACACCATGACGCCCGACAAAATTGCGGATTATAAGGTCCTGATTCTGTCGGACGCCAAGACGCTGACGCCGGCGGAGGAGGATAGGCTCCGGCAATGGGTAAAAGACGGCGGCACGCTGATTGCCACCGGCGCCACCACCGCGTTCGATCAGTATGGCCGGCCGCGAGCGAATTACGGGCTGGCCGACGTTTTTGGCGTCAACTTCATGACCCATTCGAACGCGGCTGCCCTGGAGAAGTTATCCTCCGGCCCGGCGCGAATCACCCTCAGACTGTCCGGTGCCGTTCCCGCCGTCGCAAACCACCTCAGGCAAGACCTGGCGGTGAATTACCAGGCCGCAGCCGGCTGTGATCAAGTGAGCCCCGGCTCCGCGAAGGTGTTGGCCATGTGGAGCAACAGCCGGAATCCCGCCTTAACGCTCAATGTCCTCGGCAAAGGCCATTGCTTTTTCATGGCGGCCGCCAGCCCCGGCCTCATGCACGCGAACGAACGTTTGATCTATCGCTGGGCGCTCATGAAAATATTCGATCCGGGCATCCGGGAACTGCTGGCGGGCCTGGCGCGGGCCGGCTTGGAATTGGCCGGCGCCGCGCCGGCCTTCGACGTGTTCAACTGTCCCCACCACGTCGAGGCCCATGTTAAAACTCAGCCGGAGAGAAATCGGCTGATTTTCCAGTTGCTGAACTACGACGAACGGGTCATGCCGATCCTCAACGTCACGGCCCGGCTCCGCGTACCGGCCGCCAAAACATTAAGGGTGTTTTATCCCGCGGACAACCAGGCCATCGCCTTCCGGCGGGAAGGCGCTTATGCAATTTTCCGGGTCCGGCCGTTTGAGATTCATGAAGCCGTGGTACTGGAATGGGAATAGTTTAAATGAAATTCGCGCAATTCAGGAGCATTATTGAAACGCCGAGTCGAACCAACACTTACAATAATGCAGGTGCGACGGTCATACGGGGCAACCTGACGCAGGTTTCCGACGGTACAGCGCAGGCTGTGACATGCACAACGGTCCTAACGGTATGACTGATGCCGGGCACGCCTAGGCGCCGACGAACGTAGGCAACTATGCCGTGGTAGCGACCATCAACGAGATGACCTGTCAGGGGTAGTGGCGGAGGGGGGCAAGACGCCTTGATCCCGGTGGTTGAGACGCGCAAGATTGCGGCGGCGCTGCGCGCCAACCCGCGGTTTGTGTATCACGAAATACCCGGCGGTAATCATGATGCGCCGCTGTGGGTGGATGTGGATTTGGAAACGCTGGAATTGATGGGACCCCGGGCGGTTTGAGCATGTTTGAAGTGCGGATTGTGAAAATGTCGGGATTGGCGGCCATCGAACCAGTTGCAAAAGTCTTAAAATGGATGATTTGTTTTTAAATAAAAACCAAACACACATAAGTATAAGGGTGAAAAATCACCATTAATTTTCAGTGGGCGTTTGAAATTAACCCGGGAGATATGCGAAATGCGAAAATGTTTGAAACCATGGTTGAGCGCGGTGTTTGTGTTTTTGGCGCTGATCGGATTTGCCGCGCCGGATATTGATGCGCCGTACCGGTTCCCGTTTTACACCGGCAAAATATTACCGACTCCGCAACAGGTTGTGTATTATGATCGAACGGCGCCGCTGGATAACACGGCCATTTTGATGGGCGCTGGGTTTGCGCCTGATGATGGCCGTCTGCGTGAATTGCGATGCCGCATCGCGGCGTTCGGCGGGGAATTAAAAATCGTCAAATCGCTCGATGAGTCCAAAGGCACCGTAATCGTTCTGGGCGCGCATCCGGAAGCGGCCGCGCTGTTGCGGGACAAAGCGCCGCCGGACAAGCCGGAAGGATATCTGATTGCGCCGGTGGAACAAGCCGGCCGCACTATCGTTTGTCTGGAAGGCCATGACGATCTTGGACTGCTCTGGGCGGTGATTTCGCTCAATCAGATGATTGCCGATGAAAATGGCAAGCCGGTGTTGCATCTGGCGGCGGTGTCGGATTATCCGGCCACGCCCGGCCGGGCATTCATGGGCACATTAACTGACCAGGCGTTTCGCCAAGCGGTTGCTTTCAAGCTTAATCGCCTGACGTTTAAAGAGCCGTCCGGATATCGTCCGCGCGATTTGCCGGATAGCTGGCGAACGCCTTTTCCGGAAGAAAGCCGGGCGTTGATCCGCGCCGCGGGCGACTATCTCAATCCGCTCGGCATCGAGTGGTATGGCGGCGGTGTGCGTGTTGATATACGGCCCGAACATCAGATTCGCAGCAAAAGCGCTGAAGATTTTAAAATTGTGTTCGATCAGATCAGCATATGGATGGATGCCGGAGCGCATGCGCAGATTTATTATGATGATTTACGATTTCCCCTGTCCGCGGATGATCAGCGCGATTTCGGCTCGGCGCGCGAGGCGGATATTTATTTTATCAATAAGCTGTATGACGCGATCCAGCAAAAGCGGCCGGGCGCCAAACTGCTCTTTTGCCCGCCGTTTTACTGGGGGCCGACTTCCCCTGCCATGTATCCGGAAGACCGCGATGAATATCTGCGTGCGATCGGCGAACGGCTGCCGAAGGCCATCGGCATCTGGTGGACCGGGCCGCGCGTGAAATCCACGGAAGTCACGCCGGAAAAAACGGCTTGGATCATCGAGTGCATCCAGCGCAAACCATGGTATGGTCAGAATGCGTGCGGCAGCCCGCATATGCATCACTATCATTTCTATGCTGACCCGGTGCCGGGCTGGCGCGACTGGTTTTATCCCGGCTTTTTTAATGAAATCGAGGCGTTTGCGGTGAATGGGGGCCATTCGCTTTACAGCCTCCCTTCGGCCGTGTTGGCCGATTGTTTATGGAATCCCGCCGCTTATGATCCGGAATCGTCAATTAAAGACGCGGCGATGAAATTTTACGGAGTTGCAATTTGGCCGGCGCTGGTTGAATTGAACAAGCGCTTGGCTTATTTCGACAGATATGAACTGAAGGTGTCGCCGTTTGCCGCGCGGAATGTTGATGAAATCAAGGCGGAATTGGATAAACTTGAAGCGGCGTATGCGGCGGTGCAAAAACTGAATCCGGCATTTGATTCCGTTCATATGGAACAAATCCGACGCTGGTATTGCCGTCTGCAAAAGAATCCGGCGTTGAAAGAGTTTTTCGAAGCCACGGAAATCTCCCGCAAGCAGGCCGACGCGGAAATTCAATTGCGCAAGGATGATATCTTTATTTCGGCGTATGATTTTGACGGCGGCAAGCAGGGATTTTACGCGATGCGTTGCGAGCGGCGCTTGATGTGCGCGCTGCACGGCAGCCAAAGCGCCTGCCCGCGCGCTTCCACCCGGTTCGAGCTTGACCCCTTCCCGCCGTCAGGCGATTACCAGTTGATCATGTCTGGTCAGGACAACGATGCGGACAAAAAATGCCGGATTCGAATTTCTGTCAACGATCAGGAGATATTCATCGGCGCCAACCCCTTTGTCCAGGCGGGCTGGTCGCGTCATACGTTTACTGTGCCGGTGTTGGTGTTAAAACGCAATAATGTGTTAACCGTTGAAAACATCGAACCTTCAGCCATCCAAAGCGGACCACCTTGGGTTATTTTAAATTATGCCGTGTTGCGTAAGACGACGGACTGATATTTTAATGGGAGGAATCCCTCGGAATGCGCGATCAGTCCGAAAAATATTATGTTGTCTGATTTTTAATTCATCATCAAAACATGGTGGGCAAAAATGCGAAAATGGCGGGGTAATATGCCTGCATGTTTTGTAAGGCTGGTGTTGTTGGCCGGTATTTGCCGGGCGGATGCCTCTTTCGGCTGGACCGGCCTGCCCGAACAGCCGAATTGGGTGGGTGGCGGTTATACCAATGTTGACGGCCTGGCCGCCGGTGATTTGAACGGTGACGGACTCCCGGACGTGCTGGTGACCGGTTCGGATAGCGCCGGCTTGGGTGTTTTTGTTTTCTTTCAAAATGCCAATGGTAAATTCAGCGATGCGCCAGATCGGCGCTTGGCGTTGGAGAAACGCGCCAAATACCCGCTCACCGGTGATTTTGACTGCGATGGCAAGCCGGACTTCGCCGTGGTTATGTCCAGGGAATTGCGCCTGTTCAGGGGCCGCGATGATTTTTCCATGCCGTTAAAATATTTTAGTGTAAATCAAAATGGATATTCAGGTCCCTTGCTTTTTGGCGCGTTGCGTAAAAACACTCGCGATTTTCTCGTGGGGCCGGTGTTTTACTCTTATGACGGCAAAACCGGAGTGCGCACTGGATATTTTTCCGGCCCAAGCGTCAACGACAACACGCTGGCGGCTTGGGGTGATTTTGACAATGACGGGATGCGGGACATGGTTTTCAGCGGTGGCGGTGGTCTGCGAATTTATTACGGCCCCTTCACGGGCTTTAATGTCGTTCCGTGTGAGTTGTCGCAATTCGTGGAACTCCCCGATCCGGCGAGTCCCGGAATGCCGCGAATTTGCGATTTGAACGGCGATGAGCGCTTGGACATTATTGTCAACGGCGCCAAGATGGTGGACACGGAAGGCAAAAAGCGGCAACGCGGTTTATTTATTTATTACCAAAATTCGCCGCAGGGCTTTAATGAAATCACCACGGCCAGCCATGTAATATGCAGTGATGCGCATGTCTGGGATGTTGCGGACTTGAATTGTGACGGATGCTCCGATATTATCCTGTCGGGTGGGACGGTGCTGAGTGTGTTGTTGCGGAAAAAAAAGACAGCCTGGCCGGTTGACGACAAATCACCGGACTTAAGGATAAACTTACCCGGCCGCGCGATGTTGTTGGCATCGGCGGATATTAACGGGGATAAACAAGCGGATATTCTGGCAGCGGGACTAAATTATGTCGTGTTGTTCATAAATCAAACCATTATTGTCCCAAAAGAAATGACAATGCCAAAGCGTGTGGGAGATAAAAATGCGGATTAATACCTTGCTTGATTTTGTCTGGCGCCCGTATTGTGTGTTTTGCTTTATTTTTGCAGTGTTGATGTTTGGATTGCCGGCTTTTTCCACGAATGTGTATGTGGTGCCGCCGGACACCCCCGGGGCGAGTCCCGACGGTATTTACACCAGCTGGCCCACCGCCGCCACCAATATCCAGGAAGCAATTGACGCTATTAACACCAATAATGGAAATATTGTTTATATTTCCAATGGCGTTTATATGCTGACGAATGAGATTGTAGTCAATAAAGGCGTGGTGTTGTGCAGTTGGAGCAACGGTGTTACCGCTCGTGAAAGCACCATCCTTGACGGCAATAACTATGCCGGCAAGCCGGTGACCAACCGCGTCTTGTGGCTGACCAACTCCGCCGCCATCCTGGATGGATTGACGATTCAAAATGGCGTGGTAACCAATGCACACGGTGGCGGTATTGTTATTTTTAAAAGTCTGCTTATAACCAACTGTATCATCCAAAACAACGCATCGGTGCCAAATCTTTACGCAGGCGGCGGCATTTACATCTCCGATCCATGGCTGGGAAAAATAACTCATTGTCTGATCAATTCCAATTATGCCAGCCGGGGCGCCGGAATGTATGTTGCCCGGGGAACGACTGGAATAGTTGAGTATTGCACGATAATTTCAAATTATGCATCACATGGTGACGTTCCTCACGGCGGTGGCGGCTTATGCTTGTATGGCAACAGTGTGGATCCTTATCCGGGATCAGCCGTAACTGCCCGCTGGTGCACAATTGCCAATAATACGGCCTATTCCTGCGGCGGCGGAGTTGATATTTGTTTCAATGGCGGGACTGTTGAAAATTGCCTGATTACGTCGAATTACCAGATACGCACCACCAGCGGAACGCGGCAAGGCAGCGGAGTTTATGTGTATTTGGGCAGCGCCAAAGTTAGAAACAGCCTGATTGTGGCCAATTCGAATGGGGGGAATTTTGCCGCAGTTTGTCTTTGTCGGGGAGGTTGTCTTGAAAACTGCACGGTTGTCAACAATCGTAATGGTGGAGTCATTGGCTTAAATCCGTCCGTGATCGGCGCCGGCACGGGGGTTGTCGTCAATTCCATCGTTTATTCCAATCGGGTTTACGACGCAATTTATACCAATCAACTTGAGTTCACCAACTGTTGTGTTTCCGCGGTCGTGCCGGGTGCCAATAATATCACAAATTACCCGAAATTCATTGATCCGGCCGGTGATTATCATCTGCCATCTGATTCACCTTGTGTCAATGCCGGGCTGAATCTGTCCTGGATGTTCAATCCGGATGCCCTGGATTTGGATGGGCAGCGGCGGGTGGGCGTGCTGCATCGCCGGGTGGACATGGGGTGTTATGAATACCTTTTCCGAGGCGCGATGTTTGGCATAAGATGATGGCGAATGTGTGGACGAGTTGTTTTTTGTAAAATTGAAAATGTCATAAAATGAAACAATCATATTGCGGTTTGGAATCCAAAAACTGGCCGGAAGTCATGCGTTTGAATGAACGCCGGCGCCGGGCGCCATATTCGGTGCATTTGCCGTTACATCCACCCCATGCCAAAACCTTTGTTTACATGGACGCCGCCGGCAATGCCTATACCCTGCCGGTATTGCCGGGGATTCGGTCGAATCTTGAGGGGCGCAAGGAATTGCTGGCAAGCATCGAAACCATGATTGTCCAGTTTGCCTTCGACACACCGGCGTTCGTGCCGGACTTCCGTCTGTCACGGGTCGAACTCGCAGAGGGCCGGTTCCCGCTGGTCAAGTTGTCGTATTATGCCTGGAATTTGCTGTACGAAATCGAGTATTTCTGCGCGCGCGTGGATGCCGGCCAGAATGCCTTGTGGATCAAGGTTGCCGTGACCAACGAGAGTCTGCAACAGCGTGATGCCCATGTGCGTGTCAAAATCAATTATCAGAACGAAAAGCAATTGTTTGATTATCATTATGTTCCTTTTTACTGGGATGCCGGTAAATGGCGCCCGGATCATTCCGTCGGACTCGCCGCCGATGGCGCGCTGCAACGCGATGGAAAGTTTATCGGTTTGATTAAAAGCAATGATTTCGATTTGGGCTGGGAGGATGCCGTAAGTTTCAATGATGATGAATACAACAAATCATTCAGGTGTAGCGCGCCTTATTTTGTCCAACCTTGCATGCGCTTGAAAGCGGCGCAAGGGCTTCTGCATTTTTCCGGCGCGTTGGCGCCGGGTGGGCGTAAGACCTTTGCGTTTGCCTTGTTGACCGAACAGGCGGACATCATGGACGAACACCGGACGGCCTTGCGCGCTGGCGCGCTGCCGGCGGCCATGCAATGTGCCTTGGCGGAATTCAAGCGCATTGTTGAGCCGGACACGCGCGCGCGGCTGGTCATGCCGCAGGATGATATGGACAAAGCCTTTACCGCGCTCCAAAACATAAATCACCAGATGCTGATTGACTTCCAGGACGGTCGGGGCTTGCAGCCGTGCCAGGGCGGCAGCAGCGAACGGTTCTATGTTTGGGTCTGGGAGGCGATGTGCATGTTGCTGCCCATGCTGCAACTGGGACATTTTGCGCCGGTAAAACGTGTGATTGACTTTATCTTTACCTTGCAGGACGGCGGTTGTCCGCCGGACGGCCAATTTAAATCGCTGGCCGGCGCCGTCGGCACCACCGCGGCGCGCTGGATTAATGCCACCGGGTCGGCGCTGGCGCTGGCCGCGGAGTATTGCCGCTATTCGCATGATCAAAAGTTTATGGATGAATACGGCGATAAAATGCTGCGGGCGGCATTCTGGATCATCGGGGAGCTTCGCGCCACGCGTAAATTGAATCCCGACGGGTCGCGGCCGCCGGTTTATGGGCTGTTGCCATTTGGCTGCGCCACGGATGGTGATATCGGCCATATCGTGGCTTTTTCCGACGCCTATTCCTATTACGGACTGGAAAAGTTTGCGCGGTTGCTGAAATCAACCGGCCATCCCCGGGCGGCGGAGGTTGCCGGTGAAGCGGCGCAATACAAGCGGGATTTGGATCAGGCGGTTGATCACATGCGTCGGGCGGACGGGTTCATTGATCGTAAAATTGTTTTGGATGGCGACAAAAGTGTGATTACCCGGGGCTTCAACAATATCGCTGGCGCGCAAATACTTGCTTTCACCGATGTTGTCAGCGCCCAGGACGCGCGTTTCCGGCAGTTTGCTGAATACTGCGAGAAAAACAACATGCTCGGATTCTTTACCGGCGCCATGGATCGGGATGTGATGTACATCGGCAATGCGGAACATGTTTGGCAACACATCTGGCTTTGCCTGGGCTGTTGGAAAAAAGCCCATTCCGCGCTCCAAACCAATCTGAAATACGGCATGTCGCAGGACGCCTTCCTGACGCAGGAACGGTTTTCCCTGTCCGATCCGGCCTATACTCCCTGGCAACCCAACAGCAGCGGCAACGGCCGGATGCTGGATATGATTATCAAGCAGTTTTATGTTGAATATGAGGACAACAAATATGGCTGCACCACGGTTTTTTTCGGCGGCATGCCGCCGGCCTGGTTTGCAATCAATGCGGAAATGTCTTTGAATGGGTTGTATACGCCGGCGGGCAGGATCAGTGTGGCGACCGCCGGGTTGGCCTTCAAAATCACCTGTGAAGGATTTTCATTGCGTGACCGAACCATACGCATCCCTGAATATTTTACGGTGGCTTTCGATGTAGGGGGCGTTGAAAATATGGGCGGCGGTTATTTTAAAATCAAACAGGATCTGCGCGTCTTGTCGGGCAGGTTGAAAGCGGCGGAAGAGATTTAATGTCAGGACATACTATGCAGAACATATCATTTTTCAACATCAACGGTTCGATTGGCCGTGGCGCTTACGAGGCGCCGGAATTTCCCACGGCCCAATCTTTTGCGGAGCACCTGGATTATCTCGGGATTGACCGGTCGTTGGTCTGGCATATCGCGGCGCGCGACCTGAGTCCGGTCGAGGGCAACCGCCGGTTGTTGCGGGAAATCGCGGAAGCGGGTTTGGGAAAGCGGCTTTTACCGGCATTCATCATCACGCCCGCGTGTTTTTACGAATATGGCGTGCTGGATTACCTGCGTGAGCAGTTGCACGCCGGCCGGGTGCGCGCGCTGCGCATTACGCCGGAGATGTCGCGGTTCCCGATCCGCGAGATTGAGCGGGTGCTGGGGGCCCTGGCGCAGTTCGAACCCGTTTTGCTGTGGGATTGCCGCCACGGCCACCACGAGTTGGACATCCGTGACATGGAGCATCTGGCCCGGACATTTCCCCGGGTTGCCTTTGTTGTGACCCAGAAAATGTGGGGTGGGTTCGGCAGTGTGTTGGACCTGATGTGGCGCTGTCCGAATGTGTCTGTGGACACCTCCTGGCTGCATATGCGCGATACCCTGGAGCTTTTGACGGAGAATTTCGGCGCCACGCGCGTCTTGTTCGGCGTCGGCTACAAGTCGCATTACGGCGCCGCCATCGCCGCGCTGGCGCATGCGCGTCTGACGGATGCCCAGCGCGAACTGATCGCGCATGGCAATATCGAGCGCCTGTTGCAAATCGAGCCGGTGCAGCAAAAACTGGCGCAGCCGCCGGCGTTGCTGGAAAAAAAGCCGTTGTGGAACGATTTGCGGACGGGCCGGCCAATCAAGGGTGTGGAAGTCATTGATGCGCATGGGCATACCCCGCCGCATACGCGCGGCTGGGTTATCCGTCAACAGGATCAGGCCGGCGGCATCGCCGCGCTGATTGGCCAGATGGACCGGCTGGGTGTCAGCCGTCTGGTGCTGTCGCCCGAAACCGCGCTGTTTGGTGAAAACCTGGCCGGCAACCGCGAGGCGGAAGAGTTATTGGTGAAACACAAGGATCGGTTTGCGGGCTATCTGGTTTTTAATCCATTGTATGCCGATGAAATGATCCCGGAATTGGATGGGTTTTTTAAGCGCGGTTTTTTTGTCGGGTTCAAAATATTGGCTAGTTATTGGAAAATACCGCTGATCGACCCGCGTTATCGGCCGGTGTGGGAATATGCCGACCGGCATCATCTGCCGATCCTGCTGCATACGTGGGATGATTCCCACAATTCGCCCGCCATGTTAAAAGACATTGTGGAAAAATATCCCCGGGCGATTTTTATTCTCGGGCATTCCGGCGGCGGCACCCGCGGGCGGCTGGAAGCGGAAGTCCTGGCGCAGGAAAATCCAAACGTGTTCCTGGAATTCTGCGGCAGTTTCACCACGCCGCGCCCCTTCGAGACTTCCCTGCGGCTGGTGGGCCGGGAGCGCGTACTGTTCGGCTCAGACACCGCCGCGCATGACGAGGCCTGGGAGTTGGGGCGATATCTTTCCATGCCGCTGCCGGATAATGATCTTATTCCAGGGCTGGGCGCAAATATGCAAGGAATCCTGGGTTTGTCCGGGATTGGTTCTGGGAAAATGAATTTATAGGAAGTTGAATGCGGGGTAGGGCGATCCCGACCTCCCGGAGAGTCGGGACCTGCCGAGCCGTCCGTCGGCAGAGCGGCTCACCGGGACGGTTCGTCCCACCAATAGTCGCAAACTTTAGACATTGTTGGAATTAAAGATAAAGTTGCCCCGCCGCGGGGCTTAATTTAATGCTTAGCGGGGATCCTGATGAAAATATTGGGTTTAAAACCGCTGGCGGGCGAGAATTATCCCGCCGGCTTGCAACGTTTGGATTATGCCAGCGATGTGGATGGATTGCATGACTGGGGGACGCTGCTGCCCGGCCGCCGCCGCGATTTATGGATCGTAGTGCTGCATGGGCATGGCGCCCGCGGCGACCAGCTTTATACGCGCAAGGATATCCGTGAAATATGGCTGCCGGAATTTCTGGCGACCGGCGGTGGTATTTTTACCCTGAATCTGCGCGGCAATGCCTGGATGTGCCCGGCGGCCGCGGCCGATTTGCATGCAGTCATGGATTATTTGCGCGCGGAACATGGATTGCAAAAGGCAATCTTCTGCTCCGGCTCAATGGGCGGCACCGGCAACCTGATTTACGGCGTGCTGCACCCGGAGGATGTCAACGCCATCGTGGCGCGCGGCGCCGCTACCGATCTGGCAAGTTATTACAATTGGTGCCGGACGCAAACCCGGCCGATTCTGAGGGAAATTGCCGAAGCCATCAAGGCGGCCTATGGCGCCGGCCCGGATCAGGCGCCGGACCTTTACCGGCGGCATTCCACGCTGGCCAATCAGGAACGGCTGATGATGCCGGTGTACTTGTCGCACGGCGGCGCCGACGCAATCATTCCGGTCGAGCAGGCGCGCAGGCTGGCGGAAGGAATGCGCGGCCGGAATAATTTTGCCTACGATGAAGTGCCGGGCGGCAACCATGACGCGCCGCTGCATGATACCAAAGGATTGGGGTGGGTCATGGGTCGCATGGTTTAAACTAAAGGAGTCATCATGAAAATCGCGGTCTTGTTCGGGAACGAAAATGTCAAGGGATCAGTCGCGGTGCGCAACGGCAAAATTGCCGCGCTAGCGTCCGCCGCCGGGAAAATATCCGATGCCCGGTTTGATCTGCCGGCCGGCGGCCGCCTGGAAATCACCTTCGCGGAGTTCACCCTGAAACGCGGGGCTTTTCCAACCATCTGCCATGTTTTTACGGATGAAAATCCGTTTTCTTTCAATTTGCGCGATGTCAATCCCGCCACTCCGATTTTCATTCCGGAATTCCAGGCGGCGGTGATCCCGGCTGATGATCGGCGGGATTATGCGCAGGTAGCCCGGGATGTGGCCGCGTGCGGTACAATCTCGGATTTTAACCGTTACCGGGATATTCCGGAGGAAT
>CAZYXU010000034.1:0-29341 GCA_964650945.1 uncultured Verrucomicrobiota bacterium
ATGACGCCGGGGATTATTCCAACTTTTTTATTTTCTATGGGATGCTAGTGAAATTGGCTCTCATAATACGGTTTTATTGATTGGACTTTGGCGAGATTGTATCCTCGATCACATCCATCCATTTACCGAGCATGCCCCGGCGCAGACGCTGCTGGTACTGAAACCACATGGCGGCAATCCAGAAACCGTCGCGATGATCGTCCACCCACTGCATTAAACGCGCGCGGCAATCCACGGCATGTTGCAACAGCAAACGATCCCCGCACCCCGCGCCCCATGCGCGCAATTCCGATCCATCATCCAGCAGCGCCGGCGGCGCCCCGCGTTCAGTCAACGACCAGGCTGCCGCGCAGGCGTCGGCATACAGGTCCAGAAAATCCAGCCCTTCCCGCACAAACTCGATGCGCGCGGCGGCGGCATGATCCGGGGCGGCGCGTTCGGCCTCGCGCAGTTCGGCGCGTCGCGCCCGCCGCCAGGTCGAGGGATACAGCGCGGACACCAGCGCCTCATGCCGCAGGCCGGCCTGGTCGAATTTTTCCCAACGCTCCTGGAACGCCATCCAGTATTTTTGCATGGCGTCGGCGGCCGTACCGAATCCTGAACGGCAGTAATCCTCCAGAATGCCCTCAAAATCGAGCTCCGGGTTCCACAACATGCGGGCGGCGGCATAATAGATCAGGCCGTTGGCAGCGAAATCCAGGCCGGACTGCGCCGCAAAATACCGGCAGCCCAACTGGTAATAGTCTTTCAGGTTCCGGCACAGGATGCGGGCAAAGCCGCGCGGCAGGCTGCCATTGGCGCCGTTGACGAAGTAATCGTAAATGCCGCGCTGCTCCGCGGCATCGCTTAACCGCGCGAGCAGGCGCCGGTCTTCCGCGGCGACCTTGGCGTCCGCGTGCAGGAAACTCATGGCGCAGAACTGGGCGATGACGTTCGGATGCAGCCGCACCGTGCGGGGCGGATTACGGTAGGCGCTGTAAACCAGCATCACCAGCAATTTGGCGGGATAGACTTGCGCCACCTGTTCCGCCACGGCGTTGGCGTATCTGAATACCCGCGCCGTGATGGCTGCCGGCATGCGCCCGCCGGCGCCTTCGCCCGCAGTTTCCGTGGTCAGCTTGTCAAGTTCACCCCCGGCCACCGCCGCGGCGGCGTTTTCATCCAGCGCCCGGCAGGCGGCGCATTCGCAAAAACCCGCGCCATCGTTGAGGCTGATGCTGAAGGCATCCAGTTCCGGCCGCGCTTTGAACTGGGCCAGCACATACTGCGCCGTATGGCGCACCACTTCCGGATTGCCGGTGCAGGGCTGATTGCCGTGTTTGCCGTCGCGGCGGGCGGCATCGCGCCGGCCGTTCACCAGCGCAAAATATTCCGGATGGCTTGCCCCGTAAATTTCCGGCGGGCAGATTTGGCACCACCGGTGGCCGTCCGCCACATGCAAACCGCCCAGGCGGTTGCGCGCCTGCCAGCATTCCAAGGCCGCCAGATTTTCCGCGCTGACTCCGCCATACCGCATTTCCGCCTGCCACGGGTCGCAGGCGCCGTAAAATGCGCCGCCCAACCACAGCCGGCGCCACGCCCAGGCCGGCTGATGCCGCGTCGTTCCCAGCGGCCAAGCCACATTGATTGCCGGCGGGCAAACGGTCCCGCACTCCGCGGCGGCGCGGCCGGCGGCGCCCGCGCGGACCGCACTGCCGGAATGGTGCGCAACCGGCCAGAGCCAGCGCACGCCGAACGCGTTTTCCAGAAAATAGTGGACGGCGTGCGCCAGGGCGGGAACCGTGGATGCCGCCAGGATCAGTTCATTGGGATATGCCGCAATTTCAAATTCCTCGCGCGCCAGATTGCGCTCCGGACAGAAGTGCAACACCAGCCGCACCGGCAGGGCGGATGAGGCAGCCTGCGCCCATGGCACCGACCGCCCCAGACAGCGCGCGGCATGCACAATGAATTCCGCCACCGCCGCGCGGACCGGTTCCGCATCCTGCGGCGGGCGGACATCGAGCCCAAACAATGGCTGCCCGTTTTTTACCAGCAATATTTCGCCGCCATTCTGCATCAATGCCTTCCTTTTGGGGTTGATTGTGGCGCGCAGTGTGCGATAATGAAATGGATTTATGGTTCATTCGATTGGATTTTGGTGATGCCCCTGCAAACCCTCCAATACTTACATC
Organism: uncultured Verrucomicrobiota bacterium; assembly: GCA_964650945.1. GTDB lineage: Bacteria > Verrucomicrobiota > Kiritimatiellia > JAAZAB01 > JAAZAB01 > JAXGPF01. The sequence continues at coordinate 2,175 of CAZYXU010000034.1, forward strand.
GCACGGCGCCGACGCCAGTCGCCCGTCTGCCCTTCAGCGTCCTCTGCGCCGGGCACTACCGGGTGACGCCGCCCTACACCTGCCCCATCCGCGCCAAACCGATCGTGCAGTTGTTCTGGGGCTGGCGCGGCGCCGGCTATATCGTCCTGCGCAACCAGCGGCTCCTGCTCAAACCGGGCAATGTTACGGTTTATCTCCCCGGCATGCGGCACGAGTGGAGTGCCGCGCAGGCGCCGTGGGAATTCCTTTGGATGAGCATAGACGGCCCACTGGCTGAACCCATTGCCACCGCTTTCGGTCTGTATGCCCAACTGCATCAAGCCGGACCGGCGCCGCGGGCATTATTCCGCCAATTGATCCGATCCCTGCAACGGCCGGCGCGGGACAGCGAATCGCGGGCCGCTGCCACCGCTTTTCAGATCATGGCGCTTGCGGCGCACCGGCCGGCCATAAACGCCGACCAACTGGCGGCCGGCGCGGTGGAGTTAATCCATCAAAAATGGCGGCAGGCTTCTTTTAACGTCAAGACTTTGGCGGCCGATATCCGGATCAACCGTTCTTCGCTCAGCCGCCGGTTTCAAACGGCCGTGGGCGTCAGTCCTACCGATTATATTCAACGCCTGCGGCTGCAGCAGGCCCTGGCCCTGCTGCGCAATACCCAGCGGCCGGTGTCGAACATCGCCGCCGAATGCGGCTTCGCAGATACGGCTTATTTCTGCCGCTGGGTACGGCGCGTCACCGGCGCATCGCCGCTCGCTTATCGCCGTTCCAGCGCGGCCTGCCTGCCGCCCGCCGACAACCGTGTTCACCGGCCGAATCATGCATGATTGGATCAAATGGAAAACCGCGGGATTCCTGGTCATGCTGGCGGCGGTTTTGGCGCCGGCAGCCGCCGCGCCGCAATCCGCCGGACCGGCTGAAACCGTGCCGCTCTGGCCGTTGTACTACTCCTCCGCCAAACCCGATGGCGCAGCGGAGATGGAGGCGCTGTTCAGCGTCTTCGCCCTCCGGCGCTCAGCCGCCGGCGCGATGTCCGGCCATGTCTTCCCGGTTTTCTGGGGAACCAATTATTTTAATATCGCCCCCCTCTACTGGCATTGGAACGACAATTACCTGCTGCTCCCGCTGGGCGGCAAGCTGGATGATGCGCGCGCCCTGGGGCTGGTATTCTGGGGCGCGAACTACTGCCATGTGCCCCCGCTGTTCTGGTCATGGAACGGTAACTGGCTGATCGTGCCGCTGGCCTGGAACATCAACGGCAACCAGGGTGCCGGCCCGGTCTGGTGGGGTCCGGATTATTTCAACGTGTTTCCGCTCTACTGGCAGTGGAACCGCAACCGCCTGCTTTTTCCGCTGGCCTGGGATGTCGGCGGCGACAAAGGCATCGGGCCCGTCTGGTGGGGTCCGCGGTACTTTTACATCTGCCCGCTGGTTTGGCTGAACACCGGCGGCGACAACCTCGTCGGCCCGGTGTCATGGGGCGAAAATTATTTCAACCTCCTGCCGCTCTACTGGCATTGGGACAACAACCACCTGCTGATTCCCCTGGCGTGGCGGATCAATGAGCACCAGGGCATCGGCCCCGTCTGGTGGGGTGACAATTATTTCCACGTCTTCCCGTTTTACTGGCGGCACGGGCACAACTGGCTGCTGCTGCCCCTCGGCGGCCAGGGTGACAACCATGCCGTCGTCGGGCCGGTCTGGTGGGGCAAAGATTATGCGCACGTCTTCCCCCTCTTCTGGCATTGGCGGAACAACTTCCTGCTGCTGCCGCTGGCCTGGAAAATCGGGGAAAGCCGCGGCATCGGGCCCGTCTGGTGGGGTCCGGATTATCTGAACGTGTTTCCACTCTACTGGCAGTGGGATGGCAACCGCCTGTTATTCCCGCTGGCCTGGGACATTCAAGAGAACAAGGGAATCCTGCCGGTCTGCTGGGGCGATGATTATTTCAACATCATTCCGTTTTACTGGAATTGGGATGGCAACTGGCTGGCGCCGCCCCTGGCCTGGAACATTAATGACAACCAGGACATCGGCCCCGTCTGGTGGGGGGAAAATTACTTCCACGTATTTCCCTTATACTGGCAATGGAACAACAACCGCCTCCTGCTCCCGCTGGCCTGGAACATCAACGGCAACCAGGGCATCGGCCCCGTCTGGCGGGGCCCGGATTACTTCCACATATTTCCCTTATACTGGCAGTGGCGTCAAAACCGCCTGCTTTTCCCGCTGGCCTGGGATGTCGGCGGCGACCAGGGCGCCGGCCCGGTCTGGTGGGGTCCGGATTATTTCAATATCTTCCCGCTCTACTGGCATTGGCGGAACAATTATGTCGTGCCGCCGCTGGCCTGGAAAGTCAAAGGACACAAGGGGATTTTTCCGGTTTATTGGGGTGAAAATTATTTCCACGTCTTCCCTTTTTACTGGCAGTGGGCTGACAAGCGATTCTTCTTCCCCCTGCTTTACAACCAAGCCGATGAAGCCGGCACCGATTGGCGCGTCTTGTGGCGGCTGCTGCGTTATCAGCGCCAGGGCAGCCGGACGCAGGTGGAGTTCCAGCCGCTGTTCACGTATGCCACCGATAACGATGCCCGGCGTTTTTCCATTCTCTGGCGCCTGTTTGCATACGAGCGCAACGGCGCCGACCGCACCCTGCGCCTGTTTTTTTCACCCAGGATCAACCTGGGGAAATGATTCGCCGAAAACCCTCCGCCCGCTGTCCGCCAACTGCCCGCCGATCATCGGCCACCGGCCGCTGGCTCCCCGCCCTCCGCCGGGGGTTGCCGGACGGCATCGTCCGCCGGCGCGGGCTTCAGACAGTCCAGGCCGGCAAACGGCTGGAAGATGGACGGGGCCGGCTCCAGGTTTTCCGCCGCGCCGGCGGAATAATCCGCCATTTTGTATTTCTCGTGCTCGTGGTCATGGCAGTAAAGGCAGAGCAATTCCCAGTTACGGCCGTCGGGCGGGTTGTTTTTCCAATTGTGGTCCTTGTGGTGGACGGTGAGCTCGCGCAGGCGCGAGCCTTCAAAGGCGCGCCCGCAACTGGCGCAGACGTGCGGAAACAATTTTAACGCCTGTTCGCGGTAGCCGCCCTGCCGTTGTTCGACATCGCGGTGCAACTCCGCCAGCAACCGCGCCCGCGTGGCGTCATCCGCCGGTTTTAATTTTTTGCGCATGTCTTATCTCCCCCTCGCCGCAAAATCTTATGGCGGGCGCGGAAAAAGTCCAGCGGTTTTTCCATGCTGCTTAACAACCAGCGGAACCAGGGGAACAAAGTATTTTTGAAAACGGAAATATCCTGGTATTTCCCGCTTGACACACCAGGGCATGCGGATTAATGCTCTTGGCATGCAAACCAAGAAGGATAAACCCGCGGGGAAGCCGGCGCCCGCGCCGGCGCCGGCGGATAAGATCAAATTCGCCGTCGGGTACCAGCTCGCCGACCCGGACGAAGAAAGCTTTCTCGATATTGTCCGCGATTACCGGGCGGCGATTGATGAAGTCTATTTCCCCTGGTCCGACCTGCCCTCCGGCCGCGCCGCGCTGACGCAGCGCCGCGGTTACACCGACTGGAGCGGACAGCAGCGGATGGAAGCCGACTTGAAGGAATTCCGCAAGCTGGGCCTGCGCCTGGATTTGTTATTCAATGCGAACTGCTACGGCGGCCGGGCAGTCAGCCAGCACCTGGAACGCCAGGTATGCTCGCTCCTGGAGCACATGGGCGACATCGTCAACGGCGTGGACATTGTCACCACCACCTCGCCGGCCGTGGCCCATGTCGTTAAAACGCATTTCCCGGACATCGAAACCCGCGCTTCCGTCAACATGCAGATCGGCACCGTCAACGCCATGGAATACGCGGCGCATTTATTCGACAGTTTTTACGTCCGCCGCGAATTCAACCGCGATCTGGAACATCTGGCCCGGCTGAAGGACTGGGCGGACGGCGCCGGGCGGAAACTGCATCTGCTGGCCAACAGCGGCTGCCTGGATCATTGTCCGGGGCAGATTTTTCATGACAACCTGGTGGCGCACGAGCGGGAGATCGACGAAACCGCCAACATCGCCGGCTGGACGCCGCATCTCTGCTGGAATTACCTGCGCACTCCGGAACACCGCCATGTCCTGCTGCAGGCCAGTTGGATCCGGCCGGAGGACCTGCATCACTACGCCGGGCTGTGCCGTACCGTCAAACTCGCCACGCGCATGCATGACAAGCCGCGCCTGGTGATCCACGCCTATGCCAGCCGGAAATATGCCGGCAACCTCCTGAACCTGTTCGAGCCCGGCTTCGGCCCGGCGCTGGCGCCGGCCATCCTGGACAACCAGCGGTTCCCCGCCGACTGGTTTGAACGCACCGCCGCCTGCGGCCATCAATGCCACAAATGCGATTACTGCAAAAAAACCCTGCGGGACATCACCGTAAAACCGCACGGCAACGGGGAACTGTCGGCGCGGTAAGTTGCAACGCTGGAAGCTTAAATCCGCAATTTTAAATCCAATATCCAAAATTCCCGCCATGCCCCACCGCATTTTCAATTTAGAGCAGACCGCCGATTATTTGCACCTGAAACGCGCCGACCTGGAACAACTGGTGCGCCGCCAGGAAATCCCCTTCGAAAAGCGGGGGGAAGCGACGGTTTTCCGGCAGCGTGAAATTGACGTCTGGGCCTCGCGCCGGATTCTGGGCATGCCGGAAAAGAAACTCACCGACTACCACCAGGTCACCAGCAAACAACACGACCTGTCGCACCATAACGCCATTATCACCGAGCTGGCGCGGGCGGATTACGTCCATACCGATGTGGCCGCCCGCACCAAACCGTCGCTCCTGCGCGAGATGACGCGCCTGGCGGATCGAACCGGCCTGGTGTTTTCCACGCCCGAGCTGCTGGCCAGCCTGGAAGAACGCGAGCAATTATGTTCCACGGCGATCGCCGAGGGCATCGCCCTGCTCCACCCCCGCAATCACGAGCCTTACATGTTCGAAGACTCCTTCATCATCCTCGGCCGCGCCGCCCACCCCCTGCCGTTCGGCGCCCCGGACGGCGATACCACGGACACATTTTTCCTGATCTGCTGCCAGGACGACCGCATCCACCTGCACGTTCTGGCGCGCATCTGCATGATGTGCCGCCGCACGCGCCTGATCGCGGAAATGCGGCAGGCGCCGGACGCCCCGGGGATTTACCAGGCATTGTGCGCGTCGGAGGCGGAGATTATCAGGAAAGCCTAAGATGCCACCAAGCCCGCCCATCACCAGCCGCGACAATCCGTTGATCCGCAAACTGGCGGCGCTGACCGACGCCCGCGGCATCCGCAAGCATGGCGTTTACCTGGCCGGCGGCGCGCGCCTGGTGCGGGAGGCGCTGCAAAACCATGCGGACCTGGTGGCCGCATTGATCACCGCTGAAAACGAGACCGGCCTTCCGCCGCCGGGCGACACGCCCCGGCATGTGTTGTCGCCCGGCCTGTTCAAGGCCGTCAATGTCTTCGGCACGCCCGGCCCGCTGCTGCTGATGCGGGCGCCAGTTTTGCCGGCATTTGCCCCCCATGCTCCCTGGCCGGCGGGCTGCACGCTGTTTGTGCCGTTCAGCGACCCGGAAAACGTCGGCGGTGTGATCCGTTCCGCCGCCGCTCTGGGCGCGGCGCGGGTGGTGCTGACCAGCGAGGCCGCCTGCCCGTTTCTGCCGCGCGCATTACGCGCGGCCGCGGGGACGATCTGGAGGATGCCGCTGCTGCAAGCCGGGGCGCTGGCGGAGTTGAGTTGGCCGGCGGATCGCCGGGTTTTAATCCTGGATGCCGGCGGCCGGTCCCTGGACTCCCTGCCGCCGCCGCGCGGCGCCTATGGGTTGCTGGCCGGCCAGGAAGGGCCGGGGCTGCCGGAAAATTTGCGCGGGCAGGCGGACGGCGTGGCCATTCCCATGCGCCGCGGGGTGGAATCGCTGAACGCCGCGACGTCCGTGGCCATCACACTCTGGGCCTGGCGGGGGGGATAGCGCCTTAATCCCCGATTTTCTCAAATCCCGCCAGCTGATTACGGAATTGTGGATATAGAGCCCGGGCCGCGCCGCGCGCCAAATTTTCACGGCGCAAAATTCAGGCTTTAATGATCCGGTGGAAGCGCAAAAAAAGCGTAACCATTGCCGGAGAGGCGCATCTTGCGCGCGTTTGTGTGTCATATCGAAACGGAAAGCAATGACATACCGCAGCATCTGTCACCGGCCACTAAGTTTATCTTCCAACCCCTTGACGACATCTCCGATGTAATCGTGAAATCCCCAGCCAATGCCATCGGCCATCTGTTCAACTCTTGCCAACCGGTCGCGGAACTGTGGGTACAGAGCCCGGGCCGCGCCACACAACAGAGCGGCCAATTCGTCCAGCGTCGACTCAACGCTGCTGTAGAACCGCTCGTCTATATCTCCGAACTCGCGGGTGAATCGCGTGCCGCTTTCCACATAGGTCATCAGAAGTTCTGCCGTGCCGGGCAGATTACCCGTGGCCTTGCCGTAGTCGCGGATGGCCTTGCGCGCCTCGCCCAACTTCAGCTTGCCATCGCCTCGCGCGGGGAAAAACTGCTCTACGATTTTAGCCCGATATTTTTCCAGCGTCTCTCCGCCGCACTCTCCGGCCTTACAGCGGGCATGGATAAAATCGCTGTTCTCGGCAGACGTTTCATAAAGGTCTTGCACCAATGCAAGCAATGCCGTCTTGTCCAATGAGGCCAGTTGCGGGCGGACAGCAATCCAGCCGTTCGGTTTCTTGGTTGCGTTTGTCATGGATTGAACAGGCGAGGTTGAACGCGTTTCAATTGAGGCAATGATTCGGGAGGAACGATCAGAGTGATGCTGCGCGCCTGTCCAGGCACGCGCCGAATCAAGCCCCGCCGTTCCAGCGTGAGCAGCATCGAATGCACACTCGGCGGCGTAATCTGAAAGAAACGCTGCATGTCTGCTTCAGCCGGAGCGCGACCGTTCACAATGGTGTATTGATGGATATAGGCCAGAAACTGGCCTTGTCGTTTGGTGTGGACAGGGAACTCGGCGGTGCTATTGCGGATTTGGAGTTTGTTTTTTTCCTTTTTCATGGCCTGTTCCGATATTTCTCAAAGAGGAATGTTTTTATCCTCACCCCACACCCTGGCGAGGGTGGCCTGAATTTTCTTTTCGAACCGGGCGATCAATTCACGGTTGCCGGCGACCAGCGCCTGCTCGGCTTCAATCTCGACGACAATCTGTTCCTGTTTGGACAGAGGAGGCATGGGCAACGGAAGCGACCGTAACTGCTCCTGCGTAATACTTGGGAATGTTGAGCCCACCCCTAGTGAGAAAATGCGCTCACGCATAGCAAAGATGAGGGACTCGATCCACTTCTGTGATGTTTTAGAACGGATTGCCGCGACGCCCCGACCGATGCAACCGTCGTAGCCCGATATATTCATTCGGCCTAGAGTGGCGCCGCGAACACAGATGATCAGATCGTCTTTGCGACACATACGCGTTGGGGCTGTCGTGTATTGGTTGATGAATGTTCGCGAGAACGGCTCGGGGCCGAACTCCACCGGTCCGTTGATCAACGGGACGCCTTCTCCCCTTGTGTTGTAAGTATCGCCTGGAGGACTCTGTCCCATGATGACTTCCGCCACCTCTGACAACGCCACCATCGGCCAGTCGGGGTCAATGGGGATGTGGGGGCGGTAGTTGTCGAGGACGGCGCGGGCGCCGTTGATGACTTTCTGGTAGCCCTCGATCTCCGCCACGATCTCTTTCTGCACCTCCAACGGCGGCAGGGGGATTTGGAGTGATTCGACGTCTGTCTGTTTGATGCTCGGGTAGGCGCCCTTCCCCGCCATCCCAATCATCTGATCGACCGATCTGTCGTCACGCAGCACATTGATGAGGAAGCCCGGAAGTAAACGGCCAGGCTTGGCACGCAGCACGGCAAACCCTGTTGAGGCAACAGCCCTGTCGGGAACCTCGTTCAGTATGGCAAAGGCTTTCAGATTTGGGCGAACCGTGGACATCAGGATGTCACCTTGTTTCACCGACCTGCGGGCACGGCTAGGAGCTTCGTCTGTGGGAGTTTTGTTCGGACCAAGGAACTTGCCCGACTCGTTTTCGACGCAAGAGATGTCGATGTAGTTGAAGTGGGAATTGGGATATAGCTCCGCGGGATTCGTGGTTTCGGGATTAATTTCGCAGACTTCATTCAGCGTGACATACGAAAATTCAGAGAGCTTTGCCACACCCTCCCGATACCGCTCGCCACTGAGGTTGTAGTCACCATTCGCAGCGATTTTTTCTTTTGGCACGATCAGGGCCTGACCGCTTTTGACCAAAGAATCCAACATGGATGAACAAGATTTACAGGATGTTTCCTTTCCATCCTGTCCATCCTGCCTATCCATGTGAATAAACTCTTTCACCGCCGCCAACACTTGCGGGAGGTCGTTCTTATCAATCTCGCGCCGCTGCGCGCCGAGGCCGAAGCCGTCATTTTCAACTTTAAAGAATGCGATGGCATCGGTTTTCTTCGCAAGTGACTTGTTGAGAATCAGGACGGAAGTTTTGACGCCGGAATAGGGTTGAAACACGCCCGCGGGCAGCGAGACCACGGCGACAAGACACTCATCCACCAGCATCTTGCGCAGTTGTTTGTAGGCGGTCTGACTCTGGAAGATGATGCCCTCGGGAACAATTATACCGGCGCGGCCATTGGGGCTGAGGTGCTCGGCCATGTAGTCCACGAACAGCACTTCGCTGCGCTTGGACTGCACGGAAAAGCGGTTGTGCGGCTTGATGCCGCCTTTCGGCGACATGAAGGGCGGGTTGGCAAGGATAACGTCGGCGTATTCATTCCAGCGGTCCTGGCTGGTGAGTGTGTCGTACTCGTAAATATGCGGGTCGGCGAAGCCGTGCAGGTAAAGGTTCACCAGGCTGAGGCGCACCATGTCGGGCGAGATGTCATACCCCTTGAAGTTCCGCGCGAGGCGGCCTTTTTCGTCAGGCGTCAGAGTGCTGTTGCCCCGCCTGTCGGTGTTGGCCTTTAAAACATGTTTCCAGGACGAGATCAGGAATCCGGCGGTGCCACAGGCCGGGTCGAGTACGGTATCGGTCTTCTTGGGACCAATGATTTCGACCATGAAGTCAATGATGTGGCGCGGGGTGCGGAATTGCCCGGCGTCGCCCTGGGAGCCGAGCACGGAGAGCAGATATTCAAAGGCATCACCCAGCTTCTCGCTATGGTCGTAATTGAACTCATCAACGACCTTGAGGAACATCTTGAGCGTTTCCGGGTCGCGGTAAGGCAGGTAGGCATTCTTAAAAATGTCGCGGAAGAGCGGCGGGATGCCGGGATTTTCGGGCATTTTGGCGATGGCTTCGGCGTAGAGGTTCAGGATTTCGTGACCGCCAAGGCCGGAATGCATGAGTTTGGCCCAGCCGTAAATGGCAAACTCTTTGGTGAAGAATTTACGTTTGCCGCCGAACTCCTCCGATTCGGCGTCCATGTCGTCCATGAACTTGTAGATCAGGGCGATGGTGATCTGCTCGACCTGTGATTTCGGGTCGGGCACCTTGCCGACGAGGATGTCGCGAGCGGTGTCAATGCGGCGTTTGGTGTCGGTATCGAGCATGGGGTTATGCCTTGAGTTTTTTGATTGCCGGGGCAGCCATGAGCACCTGCATCTGGCGTATGGCGATCTCGTTAAGACGTTTGAGGCGTTCCCCTTGTGGTAGCTTCATGTGAATGAGTTCGGCGTTTATGCCTTCGATATTGGCCAGCACCAGCAGTTGTTCGACAGTGGCGTAATCGCGCATGTTGTAGGCCACGGCGGGATTCGAATCCCGCCACTGTTTGGCGGTCTGGCCAAAGAGGGCCACATTGAGTATATCCGCTTCGTTGGCGTAGGTGATGGCGGCTTGCGCGGGTGTCACCATAGCCGGAATCAGGTGCGCTTTGATGGCGTCGGTGTGGATGCGGTAGTTGAGTTTGGAAAGAGTGCGATTCAGGTCCCAAGCGAGTGACAGGCGGCGGTTTTCATCCTCCTTGAGGCGTTGGAACTCCTTGATGAGGTAGAGTTTGAAATCGACCGATATCCATGAGGCGAATTCAAAGGCGATGTCTTTATGGGCGTAGGTACCGCCGTATCGTCCCGACTTGGAGAGCAGACCGATGGCATGAGTGACATTGATCCATTGTTGTGGAGTTAACACAAAGCTGTTGAGCCCGGCCCTGTTTTTAAACCCCTCGAATTCGAGGGGTTTAAAATCGGTGTTATTCAAACTCTCCCATATGCCCAGAAATTCTATGGTATTGCGGTTTCTCATCCAATTCTGGATGACATGGTCCGAACGATCCGGCTCTTTGTGCTTGGCAATGTCCGTCAGGGAAACATAGGCATCAATCGGATGGTCAAGAATAGTGACAACGGTTCCTTGCACTTCGATGGTGGTTTTGCTGGTCTTGCGCATGGATGCTCCTATGCAACGAACTGGTTCAGGGATACATAGTCCTTGATATATTCGGGGATGAGTGCGCGGTATTTTGGCGGGACGGCCTTGAAGTCGCGGCTGGAAAAGACCGGGTTGGTGGCCAGGTCGGCGAAGTGGCGGCTCTCGATGATATGGCGCACCTGATCGCTGGTGACGTAGGCCTTGAAGTAGTTCTTGATGGCCGGTATGGCCGCGGCCGCTTCGGGCTTGGCGTCGGCGACGAACTTGGCGAACTCCTCCTCCAGCAGTTCATCCTTGGACTTGAAGCGCGGGATGAGGCCGAATATCTTTTCGAGGATTTCGCGCAGGGTCAGACGGCGGTCCACGGCGACGGCTTTGCGCAGCTTGTTGAGGTTATAGTACTCCTCGGGCTTGTCAAACACCTCGCGGTTCAAGTAGTCAATAACACGATCCCACTGGCCGTCCTCAACGGCTTTCGCGATGATTTCGTTCTCGCGCACGGCGTCCTCGAATTTCTCGAAAAACATGCGGTCAATCTTCATGCCCTCGAACCCGATGGTCTCCTCCTTGACCGAGGCGAGGATGTCCGGGCCGGGGTGCTCATAAGCGCCGCCGACCTCCGTCGGGCCGGGGCCGCCCCCACCCACCCCGCCTTTGTTTCGGGGCCGGGGTAGCTTTAACACCTCATCGTAGTTGAAATCCTTCTCAAAATATTCGCAGTTGGCAAAGAAGTCGAAGAGTTTGAAGGCGGTTTTCCGGGACTCTTTCACGTTGTCCTTGAGGCTGTCGTCGAAAAGCTGGTCCAGGAAGTTGTGATTGCGAGTGCCGCGCCCCTTGATCTGAATAAAGTCAGTTGGCGAGAAAATCGGCCGAAACAGACCGAGATTAAGGATGTCGGTACAATCGTAGCCTGTGGTCATCATCCCCACCGTCACACAGACGCGCGCTTTGCTGGTTTTGTAAGCGGACAGGAAGTTGGCCGAACCGAGCAGATTGTTGTTGGCAAAGTTGACGGTGAACTGCTGGGCATCGAGAATCTGCGAGGTGACCTGCACGGCGAAGTCGGACTGGTACTTGCCGGGAAACATGCGGTCGGCCATCTGGTTGAGAATCTGCGCCAGCTTGGCGGCGTGATTCTGGCTGACCGTGAAGATAATCGTCTTGCCGATCTCACCGCTGACCGGATCACGCAGGGCATGTTCCAGGAAGGTTTTACAGAAGAGCTGGTTGGTGGCATCGGCAAAGAAGCGTTTTTCGAACTCGCGCTGCTTGAAAGACTCCTGCTGGTCCTCGCCGGCATCGTCGGTGAACGTGACAACAAAACCCTCCTTGGAAAGCAGTTCGGTGGTGATCTCAGTGCGGGCATCCACCACCGTGGGATTGATCAGATAGCCTTCCTTCACGCCATCGAGCAGCGAGTACCGGAAGGTGGGCAGACCATTCTCGCAGCCGAATGTACGATAGGTGTCCAAAAGCAGGCGGCGCTCCGCTTCGCGCGGGTCACGGGTGGCGGGGGCGTCCTTGTCGAACCGTTTGAGATAGTCGCGAGGTGTAGCGGTGAGACCAAGCTTATAGCCAATGAAGTAGTTAAAGACGGCGCGGGCATTGCCACCGATGGAGCGATGAGCTTCGTCGGAAATAACCAGATCGAAATCGGTCGGCGAAAAGAGCCGCTGGTATTTATTGTTGAAGAGCAGCGACTGCACCGTAGTAACCACAATTTCCGCCCGCCGCCAGTCGTCGCGGTTTTCCTTATAGATCACTATCTGAAAGTCGGCGGACAGCAGCGCCTTGAATGTCTTCCTGGCCTGATCCTCCAATTCGAGGCGATCCACCAAAAACAGCACGCGCCGGGCATTGCCGGAACGGAGAAAGAGCTTGATGACGGCGGCGGCGGTGAGGGTCTTGCCGGTGCCGGTGGCCATCTCGAACAGAAAGCGGTCTTTATCATTCTGCACAGCCTGTTGCAGGGCGTGAATGGCCCGCAATTGATAAGGCCGCAAGAAACGTAGTTTGTTGGACTGAATATAGCCGGGGCGCTCGACTTCGTTGCGCCACGCCGCTGCGGATTGGTAGTTTGGACGCTGGGTCAGGACGATGTAGTCGTCGACTATCGGTTCTTCCACAAGGCGTTGCGGATTGGGTGTGATCTGCCGGTAACCGCTCGCCGAGTCCGGCGTAGGGAAAGATGTTATAAGGTGGGGATTGCCATATTCCAAATCCCAGAAATAGTGCAGATTGCCGTTGGATAGAATGACAAAACGGCTGTTCTGGGACTTGGCGTATTTGCGGGCCTGCTCTTTGCCGGTTAGCGGATTCTTATCCTCCGACTTGGCCTCCAGGACGATGAGCGGGAATCCCTTTGCGTCCAGCAGCAGGAAGTCAATGAAGCCCTTACTGGTTTTTTCAAAATTCTCGCCTAGCGCTTCCAGATCGGCGGAGTTGATCGTCACACTGGGTTCAAGGCGGATGTTGGCGGGAGCGCTTGCTTGGGGGAAGAAGCGCCAGCCGGCCGCTTCGAGTAGCTTGTTGATTTTGATGCGGGCGGTGGCTTCTTTATTTGCCATGCGCTATACACTTTCCGCTGCACTTACATGCAAAAGCGTGCATATTTGGTTCGCCACGGCGAATCCGGCAAACTGGGACAAGATCGCCGCCGCTTTTTTCGAACCGAATTCACGGAGCCTGCGGTGATGACGGCGTAGTCGGGACTGGCGCCGGGGGCGGCACGTTCAGTTTGATGTGCAGTTCGCGCAACTGCTTGAGGGTGACTTCCGCGGGCGCGCCCATCATCAGGTCCTGCGCCTTCTGGTTCATGGGGAAGGTGATCACCTCGCGGATATTGCGCTCGCCGGCCAGCAGCATGACAATCCGGTCAATCCCGGGCGCAATGCCGCCGTGCGGGGGTGCGCCCAGCCGGAAGGCGTTGATCATGCCGGAGAATTTCTCATCCACATCCGCCTGGGTGTAGCCGGCGATTTCAAAGGCCTTGTACATGATTTCCGGCCGGTGATTGCGGATGGCGCCGCTGGACAATTCGCAGCCGTTGCAGACGAAGTCGTATTGATAGGCCAGCACGTCCAGCGGATTTTTTTCCTTCAGCGCCTGCAAGCCGCCCTGCGGCATGGAGAAGGGATTATGGGAGAAGATGGTGGCGCCGGTTTCCGGGTCCTGCTCGAACATGGGAAAATCCACTACCCAGCAGAAGCGGTAGGCGTTTTCCTCGATCAGCTTCAAATCGCGCCCCAGCTTGACGCGCAAATCGGCGGAAATCCGGTTGACCTCGCGGGGTTTGTCGCACATGAAAAAGAGCGCATCGCCATCGCCGACGCCGCATTGCCGGGCCAGGGCGGCCACTTGTTCGGGATTCAAGAACTTGGCCACCGGACCCTTGACCACGCCGCCGGTCCAGGTCAGGTAGGCCAGCCCCTTGGCGCCGAGCTCCTGGGAGTAGGCCGTCAGCTTGTCGAAGAAACTGCGCGGCTGCGCGGTGGCGCCCGGGGCCGGGATGGCGCGCACGACCGCGCCGGCGGCGATGGCGGAACTGAAAATCTTGAAGCCGCTGTCGCGGAAGGCGGCGGTGACGTCGCGCATTTCGATGGCAATGCGCAGGTCGGGCTTGTCCGTGCCGTAGCGCTCCAGGGCATCGGCAAAGGCCAGGCGCGGGAAGGGCGGCTGGTTGCATGGCATTTTGGCGAATTCCCGGAACAGTCCGGCAAACACATCCTCCACCACGGCAAAAACATCTTCCTGTGTGGCGAAGGACATTTCCATATCCAATTGGTAAAACTCGCCGGGCGAGCGGTCGGCGCGGGCATCTTCATCCCGGAAGCACGGGGCGATTTGAAAGTAGCGATCGAACCCGGCCACCATCAGCAACTGCTTGAACTGCTGGGGCGCCTGGGGCAGCGCGTAAAATTTGCCCGGATGAATCCGGCTGGGGACGAGGTAATCGCGCGCGCCTTCCGGGGAACTGCTGGTCAGGATCGGCGTCTGGAATTCCATGAAACCCAGCTCCATCATCCGGCGGCGGATGCAGGCGATCACCTGTGAGCGCAGCACGATGTTGGCATGCAGGCGCGGCCGGCGCAGATCGAGGTAGCGGTAGCGCAGGCGCGTATCCTCCGGGCCATCCTCGTCGCTGTCCACCATCAGCGGCAGCGGCTCGCAGGCGGATTCGACGGCAACGCTTTCCGCCACCAACTCGACTGCGCCGGTGGGCAATTCCGGATTGATGGTTTCCGGGGAACGCAGGACGACCTGGCCGGTGACGGTAATCACGCTTTCCAGCCTTAATTTCCGGCAGGCTTCGAAAAAATCGCGGTCGGGCTGGATCACCACCTGCGTCAGCCCGTAATGATCGCGCAGGTCAATGAACAACAACTGGCCGTGGTCGCGTTTACGGAAGACCCAGCCCGAGAGACGCGCCGGCGCGCCAGCCTGCTCGCGGCGCAATGCGCCGCAGGTATGTGTGCGATAGAGATGCATATTGAAGAGCCAATTTCAAAACTAACGTTTTAAAAGAATTCAGAATAAAAGCAAACAGATTAAGATCAATACTTGCAATACTACTGATCACTGATCACTGTTTACTGATCACTGTTTACTGATCACTGATCAGGCGCGGATTCCTGATGCTCCGGGGCCGCCCCCTCCTGGAAGACGCCCATGGACCGGAATTTGGCGTAACGCCGTTCCAGTAATTCCGCCGCCGTCAGTTTTTTCAACTCCAACAGATTAAACAAAATACGCTGTTTCAGCGCGGCGGCGGCGGCCGCCGCGTCGCGATGCGCGCCGCCCTCCGGCTCGGCGACAATTTCATCCACCATCCCGTCTTGCAGCAGGGCGCTGGAAGTCAGGTGCAACACCTCCGCCGCCTGGCTGGCATAGGCGCGGTCTTTCCAGAGGATGGCGGCGCAGCCTTCGGGTGAAATCACCGAGTAGTAGGCGTGTTCCATCACCAGAATCCGATCGCCCACCCCAATGCCCAGAGCCCCGCCGCTGCCGCCTTCGCCGATCACCACCACCACGATCGGCACGGGCAATAAAATGGACTCCCGCAGGTTCACGGCAATCGCCTCGGCCACATGGCGTTCCTCCCCGCCGATGCCGGGATAGGCGCCGGCGGTATCAACCAGCGTGACGATCGGACGGTTAAACCGGGCGGCCAGCTTCATCAGGCGCAGGGCCTTGCGGTAACCCTCGGGGTAGGCCATCCCGAAATTGCGTTCGACGTTGCTTTTGACGTCCCGGCCCTTCTGCAAGCCGATGAACATGACTTTTTCGGCGTCCAGTTTGGCGAAGCCGCCCACAATCGCCCGGTCGTCGGCGTAATGGCGGTCGCCGTGCAACTCGATAAAGTCGGTGGACATGGCCTGGATATAATCCAGGGTATAGGGGCGCTGGGGATGCCGCGCAAGCTGCACCTCGTCCCAGGGGGTCAGGCTGGCAAAAACCTGGCGGCGGGTTTCGGCTATCTTGCTCTCCATTTCCTCCAGTTCGCGGGTCAGATCGATATCGTGCAATTCGCTGAACGCGCGCAATTCCGCGAGTTTGGCTTCCAAGGCCGCCACTGGTTTTTCAAATGGTAAGGTATAATTGATCGCCATGGATGCCCCGCAACTATTCCTCAATCACCACGCGCGTGCCCAGCGGCAGCAAGACATATAACTGCTCGACATCCTCGTTCAGTAAACGCACGCAGCCGGCGCTGGCCTGCTTGCCGATGGTCTCCGGTTCCCAGGTGCCGTGGATGCCGTAGCCCCGCACGGGGTCGGTGTCCTCGATCGGCTTGAGCGACAGCCAGCGCGTCCCCAGAACATTTTCCTTGTCGCCAAACGGCACGACCTTGCCGTCCGGGCGCCACCAGGGCGGCTCGGCGATTTTATCGTTGATCACGAACACCCCGGCGGGGGTGGTGCCGTGTTTGCCGGTGCCCACACGGTAGCGCTTGAAAAACCGGTCCGCGGCGAAAACCACCAGCTCGTTCCGCGTTTTATTGACGCGTACAGCTAAAGTCGCGCTAAAAACCCGCATGCGGTCGCCCGGCCGGATCACATTTCCGCGCACCTGGTTGCTCAATTGCACCAATTCCACCGTCGTGCCGAATTGCTTGGCGATGCGCGCCAGGGAATCGCCCGGCTTGACCACATAATCGGTTTTTTCCGGCATGGCCGCGGGGGTGGAGACCAGTTCGACGTTGAGTTCTCCGATCATATCTTCAAGGGCGCGAACGGTTTCCGCGTCCGTCAGCCTGCCCAGCAGTTCATGGCATTGCTCGCGCGCCTTGAGGCGGTCGCCGGCGGCCCGGAGGGCGCGAATCTGGTCCAAGAGCGCGTTGGCCGCGCCGGGGGATGGCGGCAGGGCCGTGGGCATGGCGGCCGCGGCAGGTTCCGGGACTTTGGCCGCCGGCGCCGGATTGTCCGCGGCGGGCGCCGCGGCCGGCGGTGGAACTTCCGGCGCATGGGCGCGGCGGCGTTTCATGACACCGTTGAAAACAATGGCCGCAATCGCCAGGCCCATTACCACCAGCCCGACATTCCACCAGAAGGCGCGGCGCGTAGGCCGCGGGTTGAGCAGGTTTTCCTTGAGATCGTCTTCAGATGCCATAATAATGCCTTTACTCTTTAAAACCCCACCATTATACTGTAACCGGGTATGATGGCAAGGTGATTTCCTGAATCCGTGACGGGATTATATAATATTCAATTTTATAAAGACTTGTTATTTCACACACAACACCCATAAGGTGACAGACGATTTCCCCGGAATAGACCGCCCTTTGGGTGAGGCTATTATGCCGCATCTGCTTTGTTGGCAAGGGCTGGGAGTATGCGAATACACCGGCGCCCTGGCCGCCGCGCATCTGCGGCATACTGACCTCATCACGGATTCAGGGTGATTGTTATGATGCGCTTAATTAACGGCGCGGCGATTGTGAAATTTTCCCGGCAACTTGCCGGGTTGGCGCTGGACCTGGCTTTCCCGCGCGCCTGCGCCGTCTGCGGCGCGGCGCCGGCGTCGGAATATTTATATTTATGCTGGAATTGCCGGGCCCGCCTGCCGCTGATTATTCCGCCATTCTGTGAAATTTGCGGCCAGCCCGGGGAAGCCGGCGGGGCGGCCGCCAATTTTATCTGCAGCCGCTGCCGGCAGCAGCCCCCGTGGTTCGATCAAGCCCGCTCCATCGTCCATTACCAAGGCTACATGCGCAAACTGGTGCGCGATTTCAAATATCACATGGCCTTGTGGCTGCGGCAAGATTTCCAACTGCTGCTGCGGGCCGGATTCGCGGCGCACCACCAGGCGCAACATATTGATGCCATTACATTTGTACCGCTGTTTGCCCTGCGCGAGCGCCGGCGCTCGTTCAACCAGGCGCGGCTCCTCGGCGCGGGCCTGGCGCGCCGGAATCCGGCCTTGCCGTTGGTATCCGCCCTGCGGCGCGTCCGGCCAACCGCCACGCAAACGCATTTGACAGCCGCCCAGCGAATCGCTAATGTTAAAGGCGTTTTTGAAACCAGGAAGCGTATGCGCGTCCAGGGGCTGAATTTACTCCTGCTGGATGATGTGATGACCACCGGCGCAACCGTGAACGAATGTGCGCGCATACTCAAGCTAGCCGGGGCGGCGCGGGTATATGTCCTGACGCTGGCCCGCGGCTGAAAAAGGAAGGGATGGCCGATGAGATTATTTGGACAAAGGCAATACACTTCGATCAAGGTGCGCAAAAAGGATTTGCCGGCGGGGCTCTGGATCAAATGCCCGGTATGCAACGAGATCATTTACAAGCATGAAATCGAAGCCAGTTGCCGGGTTTGCCCCAAATGCAACAACCATTTCCAGCTTACCGCTAGGGAGCGCCTGGGGATGCTGGCCGAGCCGGATTCATTTGTCGAGTGGGATCAAAACCTGCTCAGCGCCAACCCGTTGCGATTTGAAGGCAAGCTGTCATACACATCCAAACTGGATGAAAACCGCAAAAAAACCGGCATGAACGAAGCCGTCATCTGCGGCCAGGCCCGCATCGGCCCATTCACCGCGGGCCTGGGTATCATGGATTTCAATTTCCTGGGCGGCAGCATGGGGTCGGTCGTCGGCGAAAAAGTCACCCGCCTGATCGAGCGCAGCACGGCCGCCGGGCTGCCGGCCATCATGGTCTGCGCCTCCGGCGGTGCGCGCATGTATGAAGGCATGTTCAGCCTGATGCAAATGGCCAAGACCAGCGCGGCGCTCGCCCGGCATGCCGCCGCCGCCTTGCCCTATATTTCCGTGCTGACCCATCCGTCCACCGCCGGGGTGATGGCCAGTTTCGCCACGCTGGGCGACGTGATCATTGCCGAGCCCCAGGCCTTGATCGGGTTCGCCGGCCCGCGCGTCATCAAGGAAACCACCCAGCAGGACATCCCGCCCGGCTTCCAGCGTTCGGAATTCGTCCTTAAACACGGCCTGATCGACATGATTGTCTCGCGCTGCGAGTTGAAAAAGACCATTATCCTGCTGCTGGATTACATGTTGCCCAATGCGCCAACCCAACCCCTTGCTGGATGAATTATACGCGCTGAACCGCCTGGGAATCAAGCCGGGGCTGGAAAAGGAACAGGCGTTGCTGGCGGCACTCGGGCATCCGGAACGGAATCTGCCCTGCATCCACGTCGCCGGCACCAACGGCAAGGGCTCCGTCTGCGCCATGCTCGAATCCGTCCTGCGGGCTGCCGGCCTGAAAACCGGCCTCTACACCTCCCCGCACCTCATCCGGTTCAATGAACGCATCCGCTGCACCGGGCAATGCATCCCGGACGATGTCCTGGCCGCCTTGCTGCCGGAAATCATGCAGGCCGGCCGGCGCCTGGACGCTGGCCCCGCCGGCCGGCCGGCCACCTTTTTTGAAATCACCACCGCCCTGGCTTTCAAATATTTTGACGCCATGCGGCCCGATGTGGTGATCCTGGAAACCGGCATGGGCGGCCGGCTGGACGCCACCAACGTCGTCACCCCCATGGCCGCGGTAATCACCGACATCAGCCTGGAGCACACCGCCTACCTGGGCGACACCCTCGCGGCCATCGCCGGTGAAAAATGCGGCATCATCAAGCCCGGCCGGCCGGTGATTGTCGGGGAACTGCCGCCGGAGGCGCAAGCCGTCGCCCGGGCCGCGGCGCAGGAGCGGCGCGCGCCGCTGATCGAAGCCCCGGCCGCCGCGCGCGTCACCCGCCGGCGCCAGTCGCTGGACGGCCAGCAAATCCAGGTGGAAACCGCCGGCGGGGCGCAGTTCAGCCTGTGCCTGCCGCTGCTGGGCCGCCATCAACTGGGCAACGCCGCCATCGCCATCAGCACGCTGGAGCAGGTTTTCCGCGACACCCTCCCGCTGGATGCCATCAAAAAGGGACTGGCACAAACCCGCTGGCCGGCGCGACTGCAAGTATTGGAGCGCCAGCCGCCGCTGATCCTGGACGGCGCCCACAACCCTGCCGGGGCGGCCACCTGCGCCCGCGCTTTGAAGGAACTGCTGCCCGCGCGCACCCCGCTGGGACTGATCGCCGGCATGTGCGACGACAAGGATTTAGAGGGATTTCTCCGCGCTTTCCATGGTCTGGCGCGGCAATGCTGGGCCGTACCGCTATGCAATCCGCGCGGCCGGCCGCCGGAAAAGATTGCCGCCGCCGCCGCGACCCATGGCTGGGAAGCCCGCGCCGCCGCGTCCATCCCCCAGGCGCTGGCGGACGCCCGCGCCTGGGCCGCCGCCCACCATGGCGCCGTCTGCGCCGCCGGCTCGCTCTTCCTGGCCGGCGAAATCCTGGAAAGCCTGCACCCGGCCGGCGATCTTTTTTAATTTGCTCCGGTGGCGCCGGCAGTCACAGCCGGACGGTCAGGCCGTCGTGCGGGATGAAAACTCCCGGCGGCAGGCGGCGGCGGATATGGGCATAATCCAAATCGTGCCCCATATGAGTAATAAAGGCGCGGCGCGGGCGCAGCCGCCGCAGCAGTTCGAGGCTTTCATCCAGGCTGAAGTGCGTGGGATGCGGCGTGCGCTTGAGCGCATCCAGCACCAGCAAGTCCAGCCCGCGCAATGCCGCCTGCGTGACCGCGGGCATGGTATGGCAATCCGGCACATAGCCGATGCTGACGCCTTCCGCCGCCAGCCGGTAGCCGTTGGTGGCGATCCCCGCATGTTCCACCGGCAAGGGCGTCACCCGCACCGGACCGATGCGAAACGGCGCGCCGCATTCATTGAAAATCACGCGCGGATATGACAGACCGGGCTGGGCGCGTTTGTGCACGTAGGGGAAAAAACGGTTCAAGTCGCGCACGGTGTCCGGCGCGGCATAAACGGGGATGAACTGGTCCTGCACGTCGCAGAAACGCCGGATATCGTCGAACCCGAAGACATGGTCGGCATGCGCATGGGTGAACAGCACGGCATCCACCCGCGGCACGCCGAAGGTCAGCACCTGCTCGCGGAAATCCGGCGGGGTATCAATGATGATGTGCCGGCCGGCGGCCACCACGTAAAGACTGGCGCGGCGGCGGCGGTTGCGCGGATTGGCGGACCGGCACACCGGGCACTTGCAGCCGATGGCCGGCACGCCAATGGAGGTGCCGGTGCCGAGAAAGACGATTTTCACCGGCATCCTTTCGGAATGCTTATTTCGTCACCAACCCGAGCCAACCCTGGATCGTCGGCGACAGCTTGATGAACACGGGGGTAAAGACGATGCACACCATGCTCATCAGCTTGATCAGGATGTTCAGGGATGGCCCGCTGGTGTCCTTGCAGGGATCGCCGACAGTATCGCCGATCACCGCTGCGCCATGCACGGGGTTCTTGGAGCCGTCCGGGAGTTTTTTGCCGCCTAAATTTCCCTTTTCGATGAATTTCTTGGCGTTATCCCAGGCGCCGCCGGCGTTATTCAACATGGTGGCGAAGACGAACCCGGTGGCCAGCCCGCCGGCCAGCAGGCCGATCACGCCGGCAATGCCCAGCACCAGGCCGGCGGCCACGGGCACCACGATGGCCAGCAGCGACGGAATCATCATTTCCCGCTGCGCCCCGGCGGTGGAAATGGCCACGCAGGTGGCGTAATCCGGTTTTTCGGTGCCCAGCATGATGCCGGGTTTCGCGTGGAACTGGCGGCGCACTTCATTGACCATGGCGCCGGCGGCGCGGCCGACCGCCTTCATGGTCAGGGCGCAGAACACGAACACCATCATGCTGCCCATGAAAATCCCGCACAGCACCAGCGGATTCATGAGGTGGATTTTATAGGCGTCGACAAAATACAGGATATCGGCGCGGGCCGCATCGGCCGCGGTCACGACCTGTTTGCCGATCGAAAAGCCTTCACCCGTCCCGGCATATTTGCCGATCCACATTTTCACCTCTTCCAGGCAGGCGGCCAGCAGGGCCATGGCGGTCAAAGCCGCGGAACCGATGGCAAACCCCTTGCCCGTGGCGGCGGTGGTGTTGCCGAGTGCGTCCAGGGCGTCGGTGCGCTCCCGCACTTCCGGCGGCAACTCCGACATTTCGGCGTTGCCGCCGGCATTATCGGCAATCGGACCGTAGGCGTCGGTGGCCAGGGTGATGCCCAGGGTGGAGAGCATGCCGACGGCGGCAAAGCCGATGCCGTACAAGCCCATAGTGAAGTTGCTGAAACCGCCGGACAGGCCGAAGGCGAACAGAATCCCGATGGCAATGATCACCACCGGCGCGGCCGAAGACAGCATGCCCGTGGCCAACCCCTCGATGATCACCGTGGCCGGGCCCATCTTGGCCTGCATGGCGATTTCCTTGGTGGGCTTGTATTCATCGGAAGTATAATACTCCGTCGCCTGCCCGATCAGCACGCCGGCGAACAAGCCGGCCACCACCGCCCCGAAAATCCCCCAGGGCACCACGCCAAACGCGGCCAGGGCCGCCATGGCGACCACAATCAGCACCGAACTGCCGAGGGTGCCGGTGAGCAGGGCGCGCAACAGGTTTTTCTGGCTGGCCCCCTCTTTGCACCGCACCATGAACATGCCGATGATGGAAAGCACGATGCCGATGCCGGCGACCACCATGGGCGCGGTAATGTACTTGATGGCCAGCGCCGAGTCATGCGCCTGGATGCCGACGGAAGCGCCCAGGGCGGCGGTGGCCAGAATGGAACCGCAATAGGATTCATAGAGGTCCGCGCCCATGCCGGCCACATCGCCGACATTGTCCCCGACGTTGTCGGCAATGGTCGCGGGATTGCGCGGGTCGTCTTCCGGGATGCCGGCTTCAACCTTGCCCACCAGGTCGGCGCCGACGTCGGCCGCCTTGGTGTAAATGCCGCCGCCGACGCGGGCGAACAGCGCCTGGGTGGAGGCGCCCATGCCGAAGGTCAGCATGGTGGTGGTGATATGGACCAGTTTCTCGTCCAGCGTACAGCCCTGGTGCACCAGTTCCAATCCCAGAAAATGCAGGCCATTGGCCATGTTGGCGGCGGTGAAAACCACCTTATCAAGAATCAGGTACCACAGGCAGATATCCAGCAGACCGAACCCGACCACCACCAGGCCCATGACGGCGCCGGAGCGGAAGGCCACCTGCAGGCCGCGATTCAGGCCTTCGCTGGCGCCCTGCGCCGTGCGCGAGGAGGCATGCGTGGCGGTTTTCATGCCCAAAAAGCCGCACAATCCCGAGAAAAACCCGCCCGACAGGAACGCGACCGGCACGAACGGATTCTGGATGCCGATGATGGCCAGGATGGCGAACACCACCACCAGCGCCGCGAAAACCCAGACCACCACCTTGTATTGCCGGAAAAGGTAAGCCATGGCGCCTTCGCGGACGTAGCCGGCGATTTCCACCATGCGGGCGTTGCCGGGGTTGGCCGCCATCATCAGGCGGTAAAAATAAACCGCGAAAACCAGGGCAATGACCGCGGTCACCGGCGCCAGCCACCAGATTGCCGGGGTCAAAGTCGCGCCCGCCTCGCCGGCCGCCGCCCAGGGGGCCGCCGCCAGTACCAATCCCGCCGCCATCATCCACCGCACCATCCCGTTTTTCATCATCCTCCCTTTTGCCTTACGCCGCCGTCGGATGTGTTCGATGCAAACACAAAAACATTGGCAAATTAAAAAACGCCCGTTATGATAGCCGGAAAATAATTAAGGTCAATGAATTTCGGCAGACTTTTTAGCCGTGATCCCGGCACTTGGAGCAGCATGCGCCATCACAAGGTCATTGAATGGGAAAAACGTCTGCAGTCGGCTTTCGACCGGGTGGATGAACGGCTGGAAGCCAAATACGGCGCGCGGTTCCCCCGCCACCCCGCGCGCCCCGACCATGGCGCCACCGCGCGGCCCGAATACGACGGATTGTTCAATGTCGGCGCGGCTTTCTCGGCCGGCATCGGCTCGCGGCATGGCGCGAATTACGTTGTGGAAGTCCGGATCATGACGCTGTCGCACATCCCTGCGGATGTCCGCCGTCAAATCGAGGATGAAGCCGTCGGTATGCTGCGCGAAGAGTTACCGGATTTTTTCCCGGGGCGCGATCTGCGGGTGGAGCGCGAAGGCCACATCTACCGGATTGTGGGCGACTTGAGCCTGGGCCGGGCGTGAGCCGGTTCAATACCCGTCTTCCACTTCCGGCGCGGATTTGCGCAACGGCTGGCGCGCGCCGTCCGCGTCGGATTGCTGCGCGATATTCAACAGCACGGCAATCGCCGCCAGCGACATCACCAGGCTGGACCCGCCGAAGCTGATGAACGGCAGCGTCAGCCCCTTGGTGGGCAGGCAGCCGGTGACCACACCGATATTGAACATCGCCTGCAGGGTGATCAGCATCGTTAAGCCGAACGCCAGCAGCCGGCCGAACAAGTCCGGCGCCTTGAAACTGATGCGCAGGCCGCAGCCGCAGATGCCGGCGAATAAAAGCACGACGGCCAGCGTGGCAACCAGGCCCAATTCCTCGCCGATAATGGCAAAGATGAAGTCGGTATGCGCTTCGGGCAGGTAGAAATGCTTCTGCACGCTGGCGCCCAACCCCACCCCGCGCCAGCCGCCGGCGATAAAGGCATTGATGGCGTTGATCAACTGGAACGAATAGGTTTGCGCGTATTTTTCCGGCTCCAGGAATGCCAGCACCCGTCCGCGTCGCACTTCGTTATGCATTACGGCCATGCAAAAAAAGCTGAACCCGGTGGCGGCGAACAGCGCCAGGTAACGCAGGCGGGCGCCGCCGGCGAACATGACGGCCATGCCCACCAGGGCGCAGAGCATGGTGGTGCCGTAATCCGGCTCGATGAAAATCAAGCCGGCCGTCAAACCCAGGATCAGCATGGGGACCAGGGCGCCCCGCCCGAACTCCCGGGAGCGCATGCGTTCGCGCGCCATCCACCATGCCAGGGAGACAATCATGCCAAACTTGGCCAGCTCGGAAGGCTGCAATTGCAGCGTACCCCAGCGCAACCAGCGCCGGCTGCCGCCGACCTTGGCGCCGATGCCGGGCACCAGCACCAGCGCCAGTAAAATCACGCTGCCGAGGAACAGGGGAACCGCCAGGGTGCGCCAGTGGCGATAATCAATCCGGGAGATGATGCCGCCGGCCAGCAGGGCGACCGCCAGCCATAAAAGCTGGCGCTTGACGAAGTACATGGGGTCGCCGCAGAGTTCAATTGCCTTGACCCCGCTGGCGCTGGCCAACATGACCAAGCCCAAGGCCATCAGCACGGCAACGATCAGGACCAGCAGAGTGGTAACACGCACATCACGCTTTTCTTGGCATCAGGGAATCCGCAAGCGCTGCCCAACCTGAACCTTGGCTTCCGGCAGGTTGTTCAATTTGACAATATCATTCACCGAGACCACATACAACCGGGCAATGTAGTCCAAATCCTCGTTGGGCGAAACTACGTGAATGATTTCCTGGCTGGCGGCCGGCGTGTCAGCGGCCGGGGCGGCGGCGGGCGCGGGGGCCGGGGCAATCGCGGATGCGGACGCGGGCGCATCCGGCGCGGCGGCTGAGTCAGACGGGACGGCAATGGGCGCCGCCGGCGGAACTTCCGAAACGGCGGGCGCCGGCGCGGCTTCCGCCGGCGCGGCCGCGGGAGCGGGTTTGTCGGACACCGGCACATTGCCGGCAACGACCAGTTTCTGGCCGACCCTGATCAGGTCGCCGTCCAGCTTGTTCAACTCGCGCAGGGTGGCAACCTTGGTCTTGAACTGATGGGCAATGCCGCCGAGCGTATCCCCGGCCTGCACCACGTACTCGTTCGGGACGGCAACCGCAGACGCGGCGGCAGGTTTCGCGGCCGCCGGCGCCTTGGGCTTGGCCGGTTGGTGCAAAGTCACGCCCGGACGCGCCGGAATGATCAATTTCTGTCCGACGCGGATTTTGTTCGCATCGCTGATTTTGTTCAAATCCATGACCTGCTTGACGGCCACCTTGTGATGCGCGGCGATTTTCGAAAGCGAGTCGCCGGATTTCACCACGTATTCCAGCGTCTCCACCGGAGCGGCGGGCGCCGGCGCCGGCCGCTTGACGGCCGGTTTGGGCGCGGGCGGCATGGGCGCGGGGGGCAGATCCGGCTGGTCAATCACCGGCGCCGGCATGGCGGGGGCCGGCGGTGGAACCGAGGCATCCCTGGTGGTGCCGCAACCCTGGATGAAAAACAGCGAGCCAATCGCAGCCACATGCAGCATAACCACAATCGCTACTAAAACCGGCGTTTTCATTATCTGACTCCTTGTTAACGCGATTTCTCAATCGGCATAAAAATTAAAAAATTCCCGCCTGAAAACCCGACCGCCAATTCCAGGATACCCGTTTGCATTTCTATTCCTGAAATATCGCCCTGTCGCGCGCAATTGTCAAGTATTTTTTACCGGCGCATGCAGATATATCGGCCGCAACGGCTCCGACGCGACGGCATCCGCCAGACGCATGGCCGTGATCCGCGCCAGCGCGGCCGCCGTTGGATAAACGGTTGCGGCGATCAAGTCCGCGCCCGACGGGGCGGCGGCTTGCAAAGCAGCGCCGATGCGCGCCCAGTCCGCCGTGGCGACTACCAGCCCGGGGCGCCATGGCAAATCCGCGGGCGCGCATAATTCCCATCCGCCATCCGCCGCCAATGGCGCCAGGCCGCGGGAACGGAAAATTCGATACCAGTAATGACCGCGGCGGGCATCGCCCACGACCATAATCTGCCGGCCGTTATGTTCCGGCGCCAACTGCCAGGCCAGCGCCTCGGCGCTGCTCACGGCATACAGCATCCGCCGCCCCGGCATGGCGCAAGCCGCCATTAGGGCAATCGCGCTGCGCAAGCCGCTGTAGGCGCCCGGGCCCACGCCCAGCACAAAACAATCCACCCGCGCCAAATCCAGCAGGCCGGACGCCTGCAAGGCGGTCAATTCGCGGCCCAACGCCTGGTTGGCGCCGGCGCCGTCATCCCAGCACCGCTCCGCCAGCAACTCCGTGCCGCGCATCACCGCCAGGCTGCCGCGCGATGTCGATTGATCTACCGCCAAGTACAACATTGCATTTTTCCTTGATTTGGGCATTATACGCGATGCCACATTTCTCCGCAACTACGGAAAACCGGCCCGGCGAATCAGTTTCAAAAGTCTCGGACCGTGAACACCGAATACTGAACACTGAACTCCGAACACTTTGTCGCTGAATCCATCATGACCCCCGCCCCAACCAAAGCCGTCATCCTGGCCGCCGGCCTGGGCACGCGC
>CAZYXU010000035.1:0-28577 GCA_964650945.1 uncultured Verrucomicrobiota bacterium
TGCAGGTGGAGCATCCGGTGACGGAAATCGCCAGCGGCATTGACATCATCAAGGAACAACTGAAAATCGCCGCCGGCGAAAGGCTGTCCTTTGAGCAGCGCGATATCCGGCCGCGCGGGCATGTGATCGAGTGGCGCGTCAATGCCGAAAACCCCTTCAATAATTTCGCGCCGTCGCCCGGCCGGGTGGAATGGGTGCTGTTTCCGGGCGGGCCCGGGGTGCGGGTGGATTCGCACATTTACAGCGGCTACGAGGTCTGCCCGTATTATGACAGCATGCTGGCCAAGATCATTGTCTGGGCCGACAACCGCGAGGAGGCCATCAGCCGCATGTCGCGGGCGCTGGGTGAATTCATGATTGAAGGCGTCAAGACGACCGTGCCGCTGGGGCAGGCGATCATGCATGACGCCTTGTTCCGGCGCGGCATATATCATACGGCGTTTTTAGACAATTTTTTAAAGACCGACCCGTCGTTTGGGGCGGCGAAATAAAAACTATCGGGAGGCAGGTTTGAAAAATCACAAGGAACTGACGGTCGACCAGTCCGTGGGGGCGGCGCCGGCAGCGGAAACGGTTGGCGAATACGGCGCGGTGCGGATTCACCACGGAGTGATCACAGTGATTGCCCGCAATGCCGCCCTGCTGGTGCCGGGCGTGGTGGAGATGAGCGGCTCGTTTGCCGAAGGCCTGGCCAATATCATCGGCAAAACCGACCGCGGTGTGCGCGTCGCCATGGACGAGCAGGGCCAGAGCCTGCGGATTGAATTGCACGTGGCGCTGGAATACGGCGTGCGCATTCCGGATGTGGCCTGGCAGATTCAAAATGACGTGCGGCGGGCGGTGGCGGAAATGACCGGCAAAACCGTCGCGGCGGTGGATGTGATCGTGCAGGAGGTCCGCATCCTGCCCAACAAGAAAAAGGAGGATATGCAATCATGAAATTTTTACACTTCCTGGTCAGCGTGGCGATTTCCGCGGGACTGCTGCTTTTGGGTTGGTTCCTGCTGGCCGACTTGCTGGGCGTCAAGTATTCCTTCGGCGAGTTCCTGTTCACTGCGCCCGCCGGCCGGCTGGCGCTGGGGGCCGCCTTCATCATCGCGGTGGCTTTTTACTGGATCACCGCCGTGCCGGCGCGCGCCCGCAAGGAGCGCTTCCTGTCGTTTGACAGCGAAGGCGGCGCCGTCAGCATCAGCATCAGCGCGGTGAACGAGTTTCTGGCCAAGCTCGGCCAGGAATTTGCCGGCATCGTCAACCTGCGTTCCGATATTTCCGGCTCGGGGCGCGATGCGGTGGAAATCCGCCTGGACTTGAGCGTCAAGGCCGGGACGAAAATCCAGGAACTCTCGCAGTTGCTGCAGCAGCGCGTGCGCGACAGCATGCGCGACAGCCTGGGCATTTCCGAAATCGCCGCGGTCAAGGTTAACGTCACGGAAATCGTCAACAGCCAGGAAAGCACGCGCGCCGAACGCGACGAGTGGCAAAACACACTTTGAGAACGCAATGTTGCGAGTGAATCCATTCCGCGCCTGGCGGCCGGCGCCGGCGCGCGCGGCGCAGGTAGCCGGCGTGCCTTACGATGTGGTTGACCGCCGGGAAGCCGCCGCCCTGGCGGCGGGCAATCCTTACAGTTTTTTGCGCATCTCCCGCGCCGAGATCGAACTGCCGGAGCAAACCGATCCCTATGCGCCGGAAGTTTACGCCCATGCGCGGAAAAACTTTGACGCCTGGCGCCGGCAGGGCATCCTGATCCAGGAATCCGCCCCGGCGTTTTATCTCTACCGCCTGCAACAGGGCGCGCATGCGCAGGATGGCGTGATGGCCTGCTGCCATGTGGATGACTACCGCGCGGATGTCATAAAAAAACATGAAAAAACCCGGCAGGCCAAGGAGGACGACCGGACCCGCCATATTGACGCCCTGGGCGCGCATACCGGCCCGGTCCTGCTGACTTACCGGGGGCTGCCGGCGATTGACCGCCTGATGGCGCAGGCCGCGGCGCGCGCGCCGCTGTATCATTTCACGGCGCCGGATGGCGTCACCCATACCGTCTGGACAATGCCGGATGCCGCGGCGCTGCAAAAAGCGTTCGCCCTGGCGCCGGTGGCGTATATCGCCGACGGCCATCACCGCGCCGCCAGTTCCGTGCGCGTGGCGGAAAAGCGCCGGTCCGCCGGTCCGGCCGACCCCGCCGCCGAATACAACTGGTTCCTGGCCCTGCTGTTTCCCGCCGGCCGGTTGAATGTGCTGCCCTATAACCGGCTGGTGCAGGACCTGAACGGCCTGACCCCGTCCGCCTTGCGGCAGGCGGCGTCCGCCGCTTTCGAGCTTTCCGCGGACGCCCCGGCGGCGCCGTCGGCCGCCGGCCGGATCAGCATGTATCTGGAAGGGCGCTGGTTCGGGCTGCGCCGGCGCGAGCTGCATGCCGACGACCCGGTGGCGGCGCTGGATGTGAGTTATTTGCAGGATAAACTGCTTGCGCCCATCCTGGGCATCGAAGATCCGCGCACCGACCACCGCATTGATTTTGTCGGCGGCGCGCGCGGCACCGCGGCGCTGGCGCAAGCCGTGGATGGCGGCGCGGCCGCGGTGGCGTTTTCGATGTACCCGGTGACGGTGGAGCAGTTGATGGCCATCGCCGACCGCGGCCTGATCATGCCGCCCAAGAGCACCTGGTTCGAACCCAAGCCGCGGTCGGGTTTGCTGGTGCATGCGTTTTAACCCCTGGCTGATAAAGCTTGACAGGCTTGCCGTTTTATCTCAGTATGTAATCACTAACATGAATACATACACATACATGCATGGGTGAAATGGAGCATTATGAGCAAATTTCAAAACTCACGTTTTGAACGAATTCAGGACGCAGAAGTCAGAATTCGTTCAGGCGCCGAACACTGAACACCGAACACTGAACACTTTTGAAAGAGACTCTTATGAATGCGATTGTAGCCGAGCGTGGTCAGGTGACCATCCCCAAGGCATTGCGCCGGCGGCTGGGGATCGTGCCCAAAACGGTTTTGGATTTTCACGAGGAAAACGGCCGCCTGATCGTGGTGAAGGCCGCCGGTGGCGATCCGGTCAGTCGTGTCATGGGCTGCCTTAAGTCGCCGCATTCCACGAACGAGCTGGTGGAAGCGCTGCGGGGGAAGCCATGATTACCGCGGTTGACACCAATGTGTTGCTGGATGTTTTTTTAATGGATCCGCGGTTTGGACAGGCTTCCGCCAAATGTTTACGGGAAGCGCTGCGGGTTGGCGTAATTGTGGCGTGCGATCCGGTGTGGGCGGAGACGGCGGCCGTTTTTCCGGAAAAAACGGATTTTGAGAAAGCCATGCATACCTTGGAAATGCAATTTTCACCGCTGAACCAAACCGCGGCGGTTGCGGCGGGCGCGGCTTGGAAGCAATATCGGGCGGCCGGCGGCAAACGGATTCGCATGATGGCGGATTTTCTAATCGGCGCGCATGCTGCCGTGCAGTGCGACTGTTTGCTCACCCGTGATCGCGGGTTTTATAGAAACTTTTTCCGCCGCCTGAAAATCGTGGATCCAACTTGCGCTTGACATGTCATGGCGGGGGTAGCGGCGTCTGCCGGCCGGCGGCGCGCTGTTTGCGCAGGCGCTCGCGGTATTCGCGGCGGCCGTAGAAAGGCCGGCCGGCAAACCGGTGGTAAATCCGGTAGGTTATAAAATAAGCCAGCGGGCTGTGCCGGTTGAAAATCTGGTCCAGCGCCAGATGCACCAGCGCGCCGGCCAGCAGGCCGATCCCGACCGGCTGCCACCCGCTCCACCAGACTGCCAGCACCGCCAACGGCGCCAATTCCCAGGAATGCAGGAAAACAATGATACGGTGCAGGACATCGTGTTTAAAGGTCCGCAGAAAATGGCTTGCGCGCGGCCGCCAGCCGAAATTATATATGTAATCCAGCACGTGATCCAAATCCACGAGCACCCCTGCCGCCAGGCAGGCCAAGGCCGCGGGGATGGACTTCAGCGCGAACCAGAGCGCGCCGCCCAGCGCGGTGGAGATGGCGATATGTGCGAAAGGATTCATGCTTTAGCAAATTTCAAAACCCGCGTTTTGAAAACTGGTCACATGCTAAGGAATTTCGACGGCAATTCAACCAAATATTTTATAAACGCAAAAAACAGGAAAAACTTGACGCCTTTTCAAGCAGCCCGTATTTTGCTGCTTATCGCTTTGAAAAAACGACTGCCCCGCCTCGCATCAATTCCGTTTTAACCTTTGCCTGAGCCGTCATGGATGATATGCATGAAACACAAACCGGATTGGCCGCGCCGGCCGCCGCCGCGCCGTTTTCCCTGCTGATCAAGCCGGCGGGCGCGGATTGCAATTTGCATTGCGCTTACTGTTTTTACCGCGATTGCGCGGCCTTGTATCCGGATGTCCGTACCCCGCGCATGAGCATGGCGTTGCTCGAACGATTGATTTCCGGGTACATGGCGTTGCATCTGCCGCAATCTGTTTTCGGCTGGCAAGGCGGCGAACCGACGCTGATGGGGATCGAATTTTATCGGGCGGTGACGCGGTTGCAGCAGAAATACGGCCATGCCGGCGCGGTGGTGGCCAACGGGTTGCAGACCAACGGCACGCTGCTGGATGACGTATTCGCCGAACACCTGGCGCGCTACCGTTTCCTGGTGGGCATCAGCGTGGATGGTCCGCCGGAAATCCACGATTTTTATCGTCGGACCGGGCCGCCGGCGTCCGGGTCGCATACCGCGGTCTGGCGCGGGATTGAAAGCCTGCGCCGGCATCAGGTGGAGTTTAACATTCTGACCCTGGTGAGCGATGCGAATGTCCGCCAGGCGTCCCTGGTTTACCGGTATCTATGCGGGCAGGGCTGCGTGTTCCAGCAATACATTCCCTGCGTGGAGTTTGACGCGCAGGGCCGCCGCCAGCCGTTTGCCATAGACGGGGAGGCCTGGGGCGCTTTCCTCTGTGAATTATTCGAGTGTTGGCGCCGGGATTTGGGCCGGGTTTCGATTCGTCTGTTCGATTCGATCCTGGCGCGCTTGCTGCGCCAGCCGGCCGGCATGTGCTCCATGGAACGCGATTGCCGGCAGTATTTTATGGTGGAGCATAACGGCGATGTGTATCCTTGCGACTTTTTTGCGGATGCGCGATGGCGGCTGGGCAACATCGCCGAACAGTCCTGGGAACAATTGCGCCGGGCGCCGCTTTACGCCGAATTCGGGCGGCGCAAGACGCAATGGCCGGCCGCCTGCGCCGCCTGCGAATGGCTGGAGTATTGCGCGGGCGATTGCCCGAAACACCGCAGCCCCGCCCATGCGGCGCGCAGTTGGCTGTGCGCGGGCTGGCGCATGTTTTTCCGACACGCCCTGCCCGAATTGCGGCGGCTGGCCGTGGATATCCAGGCGCGGCAGTCGCCGGCGGGCGCCGGCCATGCCGACTCCCCGGCGCGCAACGCGCCGTGCCCTTGCGGCAGCAGCCGTAAATTCAAACATTGCTGCGGCCGGTAATGCCGGGTGTTGCCCGCGCCAGGCGGCCCGGCGCGCGCGCCAAAGGGCCGTCCCGGAACGAATTTGGAACGATGCTGTTCGATCTGGCGGCCGATCCGGGGCAGGCGCACCCGGTGCGCGATGACGCTTTGGAGGCGCGCATGCAGAAGATGCTGACCGATTCGTTGCGGGCGCATGACGCGCCGGACGAACAGTTTGTCCGGCTGGGGTTTGAATGACCGGCGGGAGGACAAGCGCGCTGATCCCGACGTTCAGCGGGATCAGCCCCGCCGTTATTGCCTATTGATCCGCTTTTTCCGCCGGCCGCACCACCAGTTCATCCTCGCCGGCCGGGCGGGGCAGGCGCAGGGTCAAGTGCCCGTATTCATCGGACATGGCCGGCGTCAGCGGGCGGCCGTTCAACATCACGGCATAGCACGTGCGGCCCTGTCCCATATTGACCAAAAGATCATGTTCGGCCGATTCCAAGAACGGCGCGGTAATTTTGAGTTCCAGCGCGTCGTTCGCGCTATCGGCTTCAAGGCGCAAGACCGTGACATCGTAAACCGCGGTTACATGGCCGGGCGTGAAATACGCCGCGTGCATCGGCAGGAGCACCGCGCTCAATCCCCCGAAATTCGGCGCGCCGCTCATCCGCGCATGCATGAGCGCAAAATGCTCGCCCAGGTAATGTTCCCGGCTGAGGGAATTTTGCCATGTGGTCAGAATTGTCTCGGCCACCCGCCGGGCCATGACCGGTTCTCCGGCCTCCAGCAGACCGCGCCAGATGTACCACTGCATCACCGGCCAGACTGCGCCGTTCCAGTAACCGCGGGGGTTAAAAGATGGCGCGGCCATGTCAACCGAGGAAATTCCGTAGGGTGTGTTGAAACGCGTGGTGTCCCGCATCTGCCGGACAAGGCGGTCTTTATGCGTGGTCAGGCCGGCAAAAAGGGGCAGAAAGGCGCAGGCGGAACGGTCGCCCGCGCAACCGTCCATGACTACCGGTTCAACCAAGCCCTGTTCGTTGCGGCACAGCCACCCGTACAGTCCGCTGGCTTCATCCCACATGCGGCGATCTATAATCTCAGCCAACAGGTCGGCGTCCTGTCCGAACCGCGCGGCATCCGCCGCTTGCCCCAGCCGTTGGGCCGCGTTGCGCAGGATGCGCGCGGTGCGGAGAATCTGCGGCATCAGAATAATGGAATACAGGCCGCGCTGCGTCAGCCGCTGTTCCTCCGCCCAGCGTTGAATCGGGTGGTCGTCTATGCCGAGGTTGTAATTGTAGGGGTAGGTGCTGAGCAGGCCGTCGCCGCAGGCATTCACGACGCTGCCCGGCGTCCGGCCCATGTAAAAATCATGCATGCGTTTGGCGCCCGGGTAAATCCGGGCAAGGGCATCCAGGTCCCGGGTGATCTGCCAAACATCCCAGAATGCGTACAGCGGCGTCGGCACGGGCGATCCGCAATAGAACATCGGGAAATCATGTTCAACATCGGCCATAAAAAAGGCCGTCTGCTGCCAGGCCAGTTCCGGCGCGAACGTGGCAAGTCCGACAGCGGCAAAGCCGCCGTCCCAGGAATATGGCAGCGGAAAATACTTGGCCGGCACATAATACGGAGAAATCCGCCCGCAAATAGTCAGCGGATAGTTGACATTAAACAACAGCGCATCACGCAGGCGGGCGGCCAGTTCCGCATACGGACCGCGCGGCGGTTCCGGAGCGATAGCGGACGTGGGCCGGCCGGCATGCGGCCCGCTCGCGCTTGCCCGCGCGCCTGAAATGTTTTTCGCATTCGGCCGGGATTTTTCTTGAAGCTCCAACGTGAAGCGCAGCGTGCGCTCCGTCTGCGGCGGGACCAGGATGGACGAGCTTTCCATTCCTACCCAGGGCGAAGCTTCGGCGTCGCGTTCCAAACTTACCGGCGGCAGCCCAAACCGTTGCCGCAAATCCGCCAGGAATGAATTTGCGCCGGCGCGCGCCTGAATCCGCCCTTCCGCCGCCGTGAGGGTGGCGCATGTGTCCGGCGCATCCGGAATCCTGATGCGCATCCGCACACGCTGGTCTGCGGCCGAATCCAGTTCGACGCGCGCCGCATCCGCGGCCAGGTCGTCGGTCAGCGCCGTTGGCAGGCGATCCGCGGTGCCGTCATCGCCCGGCAGGCATCCCTCGTGGAAGAGGATGCCATCCAGCCAGATGCGCGCCCGGTCGTTGCCCGGCGGATCAATGGGGCGCAACTCCACGCAAGTCTTGCCCGCCGGGACGGCGCCGACCGGTACGCGCAAGAGCCGCCATTCGGCGTAGGCATCCCGGTTTTTACCCCAGGCGCCGCCCGGGATCGCCCAAGTTTGCGGGAAGCGGAAGGTTTTAGGGCAACCGTTGATCCGGATTTCCCATGGATGATCCACGACCCCGTACTTGATGTAGCGGAAATAAAGGCAACCGTTGCGCAATGCCCCGGGCAGGTCCATGCGGTAGACCACCCGGTCGCCCGCCCATCCCCCGAAGGCTTGCGCCAGCAATTCATCCTCAATCCCCCACGTGAATGCCCGGGTCAGACATTGCCGGCACCCCATGCCCTGAACGCGTTGATACGCCTCGATTTCCGCATATTGCCGCGCCGGCAGCCACCAGCGCCGCAAGTCTTTTTTCAAGCTGACCGACTTGCGCGCATCGCTTGCCAGCATGCCCAGCCCATAGAGGTATTCCCGCCCGACTGGAGCTGTATTATGGAAGGTGACAGCGCATTGCACCCGCTCCGGATGTTCCGCCCGGAAACGGGCCACGGCCATGTCACCCCGCGCATCCAGGTAATACCGGATGGCAAACGATGAATAATCCAGGGCCACATCCTCCGGCATGGCCGACACCGCGGTGCGCCGGTCGCCGGTCACAACATTCTGCCCGTAACCAAAAATATTGTCCGGGAGCACAACGGCGGTTGGCGTGCGCCGCCCCACATAGAGCGCCAAGTCGGCCAAAGCGCCGCGCGCGGGGTCCAGGATGCGCGCAGCGCCGAGATAGGTGGCGGAAAACGGTCCCCAAGCCGCGTTCAAATTAAGGTTGGCGGTGGTCATTAAATTACTCCTTGATAAATCGCCGCGCCGCGCCCGCCGCCCGCGGCATGCGAACGGGGGCGGGACCCCGCGGCTCCGGCTCACCGCCGGGCGCCGCTGCCGATGGTGTCGGGCAGGAATGGCCAGAATTCCACCAGCATCCGGTCGTCCCAGTCCGGACCTTCCACCGTCCGGATGCGGAAAAGTTCCTCCCGGCGGATGCGGATGCGGGTCATCAGCGTCAGCCGGTTGCATGTCTCGCGCGATTCCACCACGTGGTGCATCTGGTCGGGATAGACGCGGGCCAGTTCCAGGTTCCACGGAACCTGGCGGCTCAACGCCTCCACGGCCTCTCCATACCAGTCAACGGCCAGGGCGCGGGCGGCCCTGGCTGACGGCGAGTCAGCGGCGGAATGTTTGACGGCCTCCCAGGCCACGCGGGCGCGCAAAATGGCGGCATGTTCACGCGCGGCCAGTGCGGCGATGTGCGCCGAAGCGGTCAGGGCGCGCAATTCGGAACGGGCGCAGGCTGCCTCGGGCGCCGGGCAGTCCTGCAACATGGCGGCAGCCTGGGCGCACCAGGCGGCAATTTCATCACAGCGCCCGATGACGGTTCCGCGCGGCACCTCGATCAGCGTTCGAAAATTCTCCGGACGCGCGGCGGCCGCCTGCACGAGTTCATAAATGCCGGTCAAGCCATCCGGGTTGCACCAAGCCGGCGCCTGGTAGCGCGGACTGCCCAGCACGCCCGGCCAGCGCCAGCGGCCATCGAACCAGGGCGGCATGCCAAAGGAAAATCCCTCGCGCTCCAAATGCACAACGGCGGTCATGTGCAGGGGAAACGTTGCCATCAAGCGGGCGGCGCGATACACCACGGGGCCCGCCGCCGGTCCGAAAAAGTCATTGAATTCCCCGGCCGAATCACCGGCGGACGCCGGCTGCTCCAGGCATTCCAGTATCCGGGTGATATTGCGCGACGCCGTGAATGAGCCGATATGTCCCGCGTGTCCCCACTGCAGATTGATGTGAATAATGCAGCCGGTGATCTTCAGCGCGTTGATGCGTTCCGCGGTGGTTTTGCACCATGCGTCATCGTGCCAGATCACGGGGCCGCAATTCTCGGCCTCAATCGCCAGGGTTTCCCACATCGCGTGCCCGGCGTCGAGCCAGTCATGCACTACCGGGTCCGGTCCGCCCCAGCAGGCATCGAAAACCGAATACTTGGTGGCATATTCAATCCCGCGCGGCAAACGGTTCAGCCAGCGGCCGACCACCCAGCTCCGCACAATGGTCTCCTTACCGAGCTGTTTCAGGACGTCTGTAAATGTCCGGATCAGGTCCACCACCATTTCTCCGCGCCGCTGGTCGCGCATCGTCCCGCCGGTCCCGGCCTGGGCGGCAGCCGCGGGGGTGGGCGTGCCTTGAAAGATATGCGCCGGGTCGCCGCCGGTGCACTTGTCGCACCGGCAGAACGTGAATTCGCCGGCGGTGATCATGGCGCCCGTCAGTTCCGGGATGTTTTCAAAGACTTCCCGCCAGCACCGTTCCATAAACCCCTTGTAGTCGGGTTCGTTCCAGCACAAGTTCGGCGCCAGGAATCCCAGCCGGTCGTTGCGGAAACCCTTGCCCCAGACCGGATCGCTGACCGCCTGATACTTCTCCCAAAGGGCGGGGTGCTCCCGCACCCAGCGTTCCGGCGCCATGAGATTGTAGTGGTGGAACATGATGCCGACGTTGCGTTCGCGGCCATAGGCGGCGATGGCCCGGACGGTTGCGATGTTGCGTCGAATCGTATCGTCGTCAAAACAGCGGGCGGCCGGATCGCGGGGAAAGTGACAGACGTAGTGAAAGCCCCATTGGTTATAAACCCGGTCGCTCATGTACGGCTCGATGCCGGGAATCAAACGGTCCACTTTCAGCCGCGCCGCCCAGTCAATGATGGCCCGCCAGGCCGGCACGGGATCGTGTCCGAAGTCATCCAGGCGCCCCCACGGTCCGTCGCATGGTTCGAGCAAAGCCGGCGCAAACCACCAGATCGCCTTCTGCTTCCGTGTCTTTACCATATCGCTCCCAAGCAAGGTCAAGCCCGGCGCCGGTCTGTTGCCGCGTAAATATTCAGGGCGAAAGGGCCGGCTATGTGCCGCGGCATGTCAGGCTGAGAATATTTTCACGGTCAATTTTCCGGCGGATTTCCTCCGGCAGTTTTAGCGCCTCGTAAAACTTGTCATAAAAATTGCCGAAAGGTTGATATTCGAAACAGCCGGCATGGAACATCGATGAATCCGTGCCGTAACATAGCTTGGAGACTGCCTTGACGTTCAAATTTCCGTCGGGCGCGAAGAGTTCCTTCCACATGTTCATGGATTTTTTCCAGGCGGTGCCGCCGGATAAATCGGCGTAAATATTCGGATTGCTGGCCATCACGGTCCAGGCTTCTTCCCACCACGGATTGCCGAAATGCGCCATCAGGATTTTCAAGTCGGGCAGCGCGCGATTAATGCGGTCCAGTTCCGCCGGGCGCATATGCGTCATGTTGACCCATGACGGACGCGCCAGCAGCAGACCCGGATCGTAAAAACCGTGGGTCAGGTAGCCGGTATGAAACACGGCCAGCGCCCGGCAGTCGCGGATGACCGCATACAGCGGCAGGTAACGATCGTCGCCGTAGGGGTGCATGGGAGCGATGAACTTTATGCCGACCGCGCCGCGATCCAGCAGCGCGCCGATGGATTCCGGCGTGCTGGTTTCCAGTTCCACCTGCGGGCAAGGCAGGACAAAGTCGCCAAACAGGCGCTTGAGCTCAAAGGCGATTTCCGGCGGATCCAGCAGCAATACTCCCTCAATGCCGCGCGCGTTATGCTGGCGGATGTGTTCCACCGGCGGACCATCGGTAGACTTCCATCCGGGCACCAGCGGGGGGATCCGCTTGCCGGCGGGGCCGAGTTCGGCGTGTATGCCATGCGCGTGAGCGTCGATTCTCATTGTATTATATTTCCTATGGTTTTGAAATTAATGCGGCTCTCTTCGTTACTTGATATAGACCGTCCCGAATTTCGTCACATCATCATACCGATCGGCGGGCGACCATGCCGTACGCTCGACCTTGCCGTCCCGCACGCGTTGCCGGATGACGTTGATGCACCAGGGGTAGAGCGGGCTCGGGTTACGTCCGGCGATCCCTTGCAACGGATTGATATTTCGCGCCATCTCGCCGGCCCAAGGCACGCGGATTTCCGCTGTCCAGCCGTTGGTCCCGCGTTGCACGCCCGCCCGCGCGCCCGACGACCAAGCCAGGTTGCCCGGGGCGCCGTCACACATGTCCGCGTCAACCAAGACCCCGGCGGGATTGACGGCGATCCGGTACCAGGAATGCACCTGCGTCTCGATCAGGAGTTCGACATAGTCGCCGGACCAGAGGTTCGTATCGCCGTTTTGCGTGGCCGTGATGTTGAGATTGGCCATGTCCGGGTCCGCGCAGCGGATGCCGAAGTACAACGCGTCATCCCCGCCCCAGAACATCTGAAAGGTGGTCCGGGGTTGACGCTGGCGTCCGCCGGCTTGGCGCCCCGGGCCGGTTTCAGACAAAGTGCAGTTGCGGATGTTTTTTGGCCAGGATGCTTCATTGTCGAGATTGCCGTCCAGGGGCTCGTTTTTCATGCTAAACGGCAATATCCGCTGTTGGGGCATACCCTCGCGGTTTTTGCTCAACCGTTCCCGCACTTGTCGCAACGGTTTGCAGTATTCCACGAGCATGTCCACGCGCCGCCCGTAGATGGTATCCCCGGCGGCCTGGCGCGCGGCCGCCAGCAGGTCCAGTGCCTGGGTGATGGGTTCCGTGTTTTTTGTCATGGACGGCCAGTGCGCTTCGGCGTATTCCACGAAGGCTTGCATTTGGGCGGCGGCCGGGCCGTAAAACAGCTTATAAAATTCCTCCAGCAGGGCGTCCAGATCCTGATCGGCGTCCCACCAGAGCCGGGCTGTCACGTAAATATTCAAATGCGCCACCGCCAGGGCATCCCAGGTGAAATCTTTCGGGTCGTTATGCCGGTAGACCTCGATCATGTCACCCATGGAAACGCCCTGCAACGAACGCAAATCCCCGGCGATCAACCGGGGAAAATAGACCGGCACATGATCGAAACCATAGCGCGGGCGGTTGTGTAAATAGTAATCATAGATGTAAAGCTCCCGGGATGGCATTTTTTCCAACCAGGCCTGGCGCCGCAAACGGTTGGTTGCAAACAGCTCGCTGTCGTGGAATTGACTCCTGGTCTGGCAGAACACCAGGGCGACATTCGGACTTAATTTATCGATATTTTCCGGCGGTAAATTATACGAGCTGTAGGCGAGGCCGCTGACCTTGCGGTCCGGATGGGTCTTGTAAAGTTCCGCCGCCAGGCGGTTGACATAGTCCCACACGTAATCCGACATGTTGCCGCGCCAGCCGCGTTCCAGGGCGCCCAGGCCCTTGCACAACTCGCACATGCACATTTGCCCGTAGCCGTCGCAGACGTCGAGGCTGAGCATCGGTTCCCGGCGCGCGTCAAACATCATCCGCGCGAATTTCAAATGTTGCGTGAAAAGCCCGGCCGACGACAAGCAGGGCGCGCCGCTGTAGGAGTGATTGGTCGCCCGTTGCCCGCCCCAGAGCGCGTACCAGTCCGGATGCGCCTGCTTGATTTCATCCCGCATATAAACCCACTTGCTGCCGTGGCAGTTCTGGGTCAGGCCCATCAACTCCCCCCCGGCGTTCGCTCCCAGCCGCAAATTCCACAGCCGGTTGTCCCGGTCGTTGTGCCAGTAAGAAAACCGCCGCATCGGAAAATCAGGTTTGACGGTCCGGTCAACCGCCGGCAGCGCCAGGCTCGCCTGGCGCGGCACAACCTCCCCCAGTTCGCCGGGGAAGTACCAGCGCACGCCCAGGCTCCGCAGAAATTCGCAGACGG
The DNA here is from genome assembly GCA_964650945.1 of uncultured Verrucomicrobiota bacterium. Taxonomy (GTDB): domain Bacteria; phylum Verrucomicrobiota; class Kiritimatiellia; order JAAZAB01; family JAAZAB01; genus JAXGPF01. The sequence continues at coordinate 13,483 of CAZYXU010000035.1, forward strand.
CATTCATCGTTCCGCCATCGTCGTATTCCCAGACATCCAGCTCCGGACAGTAGGCGTTAATGCCGAGCTTGTCGTAAGGAAATCCGTAAGATTCGCCGGGATTCGCCAAATCCCAGTCCCGCGCGGCGCGGGCCTTGTCGTTGCGGTCGTGCGTGTACGGCTCCATGGGCGCAAAATCCGCGTCCGGCCCCAGCAAGGCCAGCCAATCCGGTCCCGATACCATGCGAAACGCGCCGTGCGCCAAGCCCGCGGTCGAAATTTTCAAGGCCGCGGTGTGCCGGCTCTGCCCGACATATATCTTCACGCCCGCGCCGCCGGGCGCGTTCGTGACCGGCAGGGCCGCGCCGGTGATCTTTTCAATATACTCCCGCAGATTCGCCGCCGCAAGCTTCGTCATGCGCGCCGGATTGTCGGCGATGATGATTTCCGCGCGGGCCCTGCCGTTTTCAACCATCAGCGTTTCGCCGGCACACAAACCGGCGCATCCCAAGCCCGCCGCAATCAAAGCCATGTTCCTGATCAGCCTCAACGATGATTTTTTATGCATGATTCATTTACTCCACAACCAATTCGCCAAACTTGTCCGGGACGCCAAAGCGCGCGGTGCCGGTCGGTGAAAATGAAGATAGTTCCCGATCCGCGCCCCTGATCCGCTGGCGGCACACGTTGAAATACCAGGGCGCCTGGGCATCCGGCTTGCGCCCCTCGATCCGCTTGAGCGGATCCAGCCCGCCCTCGATATGGTCCGCGGTCGGGATTTTTATTTCCAGGCTCCAGCCGTCGGCGCCCTTGTGCACCGCCCGCTCGGCCTCAGCCGACCAGAGCGTGTTACGCACACCCTGCCGATCCATATCCAGAATGGCGCCGGCCGGGTTGATGGCGATGGAATAATAAGCATGCGCCGGCGTTTCCAGGAAGAGTTCGATCAGATCGTCGCTGTATATATTCGGATCTCCGTCCTTGTGCGTCCAGCAATGCAGGTTGGCCATATCCATGTCCGCGCAACGGATGCCCAGCACCAGGTTGCGTTCGCTCCAGACAGCCTGGAAGGTGGTGGCGGCAGCGGGGGCTTCCCCGGTCTGCAGTTTTTTCAACGCATAAACCGGAACATCTTTCCAGAAAGGCTCATCCGGTTTGCCGTCCAGTTTCAATTCCGCGATTTTGCGTTCGACGGCCACGGCGCGCGGCGCGCCTTGCCGGCCGCGGACCATTTTCGCGCGGCGGTCATACAACGGCTTGAGCCGCGCCACCACCAGGTCCACCCGCTGGCCGTAAATCGCATCCCCCGCGGCTTCCCGGGCGGCTGCCAGCAATGCGAAGGTTTTGTCGATCGTTTCGACCTGGGTTTTCATCAGCGGCCAGTGCGCTTCGGCGTATTCCACGAAGGCTTGCATCTGCGCGGCGGCCGGGCCGTAAAAGAGCGTATAAAATTCCTTCAGCAGGGCGTCCAGATCCTGGTCGGCGTCCCACCAGAGCCGGGCCGTCACGTAAATGTTCAGATGTTCCACCGCCAGGGCATTCCCGGCGATTTTGCCGGCATCGGGCGGGCGGTAGACCTCGATCATGTCACCCATGGACACGCCCTTCAAGGAACGCAAATCCTCGGCGATCAGGCGCGGAAAATAGACGGGAATATCCGAGTTGCCGTAGCGCTGAAAGCCCTGCAGATAATAGTCATAGATGTAAAACTCTCCGGAAGGCAGTTTTGACAGCCAGTCCCGGCGCCGTTGCAGCGTATCCTCGCGCAACGCGCGATTATGAAAATCGAGCCGCGTCTGGCAGAATACCAGGGCGATATTCGGGCTTAATTTGTCGATCTTTTCCGGCGCCAGAGAATAGGCGCCGTAGGAGAGGCCGCTGACCTTGCGGTCCGGATGGGTCTTGTAAAGTTCCGCCGCCAGGCGGTTGACATAGTCCCACACGTAATCCGACATGTTGCCGCGCCAGCCGCGTTCCAGGGCGCCCAGGCCCTTGCACAACTCGCACATGCACATTTGCCCGTAGCCGTCGCAGACGTCGAGGCTGAGCATCGGTTCCCGGCGCGCGTCAAACATCATCCGCGCGAATTTCAAATGTTGCGTGAAAAGCCCGGCCGACGACAAGCAGGGCGCGCCGCTGTAGGAGTGATTGGTCGCCCGTTGCCCGCCCCAGAGCGCGTACCAGTCCGGATGCGCCTGCTTGATTTCATCCCGCATATAAACCCACTTGCTGCCGTGGCAGTTCTGGGTCAGGCCCATCAACTCCCCCCCGGCGTTCGCTCCCAGCCGCAAATTCCACAGCCGGTTGTCCCGGTCGTTGTGCCAGTAAGAAAACCGCCGCATCGGAAAATCAGGTTTGACGGTCCGGTCAACCGCCGGCAGCGCCAGGCTCGCCTGGCGCGGCACAACCTCCCCCAGTTCGCCGGGGAAGTACCAGCGCACGCCCAGGCTCCGCAGAAATTCGCAGACGGCATTCATCGTTCCGCCATCGTCGTATTCCCAGACATCCAGCTCCGGACAGTAGGCGTTAATGCCGAGCTTGTCGTAAGGAAATCCGTAAGATTCGCCGGGATTCGCCAAATCCCAGTCCCGCGCGGCGCGGGCCTTGTCGTTGCGGTCGTGCGTGTACGGCTCCATGGGCGCAAAATCCGCGTCCGGCCCCAGCAAGGCCAGCCAATCCGGTCCCGATACCATGCGAAACGCGCCGTGCGCCAAGCCCGCGGTCGAAATTTTCAAGGCCGCGGTGTGCCGGCTCTGCCCGACATATATCTTCACGCCCGCGCCGCCGGGCGCGTTCGTGACCGGCAGGGCCGCGCCGGTGATCTTTTCAATATACTCCCGCAGATTCGCCGCCGCAAGCTTCGTCATGCGCGCCGGATTGTCGGCGATGATGATTTCCGCGCGGGCCCTGCCGTTTTCAACCATCAGCGTTTCGCCGCGGACGGCGCCGCACAGAAAAATGGCGCCCACCGCCACCAGGCCTGCAAACAGCCAACCTCTTTGTTCTTTTTTTTGCATGGTGTTCCTCCGGTTATTTCCGATCTGATCCGATGTATGGGTTTATACCATAACTGTATCAATATGCAAGATGATTATCGGGCTTGTTCTGAAATCGTTCTTTTGAAATCGGTGTGCGTTAGCCGGAAGTCGGCAGTCAGAATGCATTTATAAAAAACATCTTGTATTTATTCTGAATTCTGAATTATGACTCCAGAATTCTGAATTCTTTCAAAAAGAAGTTTTAAAATCAGCTCAAGATTTTTGTTTTTCGCGTTGACAAAACATCCTTGGATATGGTACAAGCAGTACAGTTTCAGCACATTCTGGACTGATTTTTAAAGTCAGGTTGGGGCTAACGCGCCGGCGGCAAGGTAAAAGCGGTATGGCTATGACCGACACCCGATTAAGAAATAACGATATTCTAAAATTTTAACCAGCGTTGCCCCCGCCCCCGCATTAACGCATTCCGCCCGTAACGAGCGTAATATGACCCATCCCGAGAAAAAGCTTCGCCCCAGAACGAGCCGGTGTGAGGAAGTCAAGGCGACAATTATTAACGCCATTATCGGCGGCGACATCAAGCCGGGGGAGCGCTTGCCATCCTTGCGGAAATTGTGCGCCCATTGCGGGGTTGCGCTGGCCACCGTCCAACTGGCGGTCAAGGAGTTGAAAGCGGAAGAATGGGTGGTGTCGGCGCCTTGCAAAGGCATCATGGCCGCCGATCCGTTGCCGCCGATCGCGCACCTGATGCGCCTGCGGCATGCCCGGAGCCAAAAGGCGCCGGCGCATACCGGCCGGCACGATATGCCGGTGCCGGGACAACGTGTTTCCAAACTGACATGCCTGATCCATGACGAGGCGTTGCTGCCGGCGTTCGATTGGGCGGCCCGCGAATATGCCGAAGCTTGCGCGCCTTACGAGTTGCGGTTTGAGACGCAAACCCTGCGCGGGCGGGATGATGCGGAATCGGTGCGCCGGCTGGATGCCGACCTGGTTTTATTGCCGTCATACTCGGTGGCCCGGGCCGCGCGGGCCGGCTCCATTACGCCGACCGACCTGAAGCCGATCCGGTCGTCCGGGAGATTGGCCGGGGTGCCCGCGGAGGTGGTGCGTTTGGTTTCACAAGGTGAAGCCATTTTTGGCGTTCCCTTGATGATCGGCGGCATGATCCTGGCGGTGGAATTGGACTTGTGCCGCCGGTATGGAATCGATGTCAGTCGCCTGACGGATATGCCGGCGCTGCTCGAAGCGTTGGAGTCCGCGGCGGCGGACGGACGGCCGTCGCCGGACAACCGGCGGTTGTTCAACATCGCGTTTCCCAGAACGCTGCTTGGCGCCGCCGGATTCCGGTTCCCATCCATCGCGGAGACGCCCGCCATGCTGGCCGATCCGGCGGTCCGGGCAATGCTGGAACGGCTCCGGCAACTGGCGGGCCGGCCCGCGGTGGAGGTCAACCGGTTCGATCAATGGGAGCGCGCCGATTTTGCGGCGCTGGCGGTGCGGCATATACCGTCGAGCCTTTATTGCCGCGAGCGGCGCTATCGTGAAAATACGCGCGTGCTGCCGATTCCGCCGGCCGGCGCGGTGATGACGGCTTTCTGCATGTGCGTCAGCGCGCGCTCCGTGCATCCGTTTGAGGCGTGGGAATGGGCGCTGCACCTGGCCGAGGCGCCGTTCCAGGCGCGCCTGGCGGAATTGGCTTATGATGTGCCCGTCAATCAGTGCCCGAAGGTCCGGGGCGCGCTGGCGGGAATTATGGGCAAGGCCAATGCCGCCGCCTTGCAGCAAGTGACCGGCCATCCGTCCGGCATGTATGGCATGGAGCCCGGCGAGGACCTCATGCTTTACAGTTGGGAAGTGATCGGCAACGAAGTCCATCGTTTCGTGGCCGGCATCAACGACTATGAGCAAATGCTGGAAAGATTACGCACAAAGACGGACCGGTATTTACAAAAATATGCCTGAATGTTTGCGCCGCGCCGCCGGAAATTATACGCAGTTGACATTGCTTGCATCAGCGATATCCGGCGTACGCTGAATCGCGGAAGGTTGCCGATATGAAATTAAAATGGCTGCGCAAAATTTATTCCGACGGCAATCATAACGCCTTCACCGGGCTGGCTTACTTCAACGGCCGGTACATCCTGGCCTTCCGCAATGCCCGCACGCACTCCGATGCGCATAGCCGCCAGTTGATCATGACCAGCCCGGACGGCGGGCAATGGCGCCTGTTGCAGGCCCAAGCTTTTCCGGCCCAACCCACCCTGGAGTTGCCGGCTGGCGCCCCGGTTGATTGCCGGGACAGCTATTTTCTCAATCTCGGGCATGAGTTGCGGTTGTATTCTTTTTGCGTGACACCGCTGCTGCCTTCCGGCGAACGCATGACGCCCGGCAGCGTCACGACCGTTCAGATCACCCGGGACGGCGAAACCTGGACGCCGCCGCGCAGCGTATGCCAGGGCGCGGTCCTCTGGAAACCAATCTTCTGGCAAAACCGGTTCTGGTGTTCAGGATACCGGCGGCAGGCATCGGCGGATCGCAGCATCATCGTCGAACTCTATCAGTCCGTGGACGGTCTAACCTGGACCCGGCACGGCGTCATTGCCGGCGGTTCCGAGAGCGTGCTGACTCCGATCGCGGCGGATATCCTGCGGGCGACGGTGCGCACCGAAAAGCCGCCCTACCACCTGGAGTTTTGGGAAAGCCGTGCGCCCTGGGACAACTGGCGCAAAGTCGCGGAAATTCCCCGCATCATCCAGGCGCCGCATGTGGTAAATCTTCACGATCAGCTCTATTTATTTGCGCGCGAGACCCCGGATTACGGCCCACCGGCCCATCCGGCGCAGCCCAGGATCCCGGCGCGGCGCCGCACGAAAATCTGGCGGATTCAGGGCGCCAGCCTGCAAGAGGTTTTGGAACTGCCCAGCTTGGGCGACACTGCTTATGTCGGCACAGCCGTGCGGCCGGATGGACTCCTGCTGGCGAGTTATTACTCCCAGCATGAACGCGAAAAGGATGCCCCGCCGGACATGCGGGGCGGCAATGACAAACCGGCCGATGTGTTTTTGGCGGGAATCGAAACCGGGCCGGATTCCGCATGAATTTTGATGTAGTCGGAAGGAAATAACGGTAGGAGCAGACAATCATTATAGAAGGAGGCTTTGCATGAAAATCATCACGTTTCTGCGCCTGCGGCTGAGGAATAGACAATGGCTGGCGGTATTGCGATTGGTCGGGGGATGCGCGTTCCTGGCCAGCGCCCAAGCGGGCGACTACCATGCCGCCCAAAACGGGCAGACGCCGGAATGGCCATACACCAGTTGGACCAGCGCCGCCAGCAACATTCAGGATGCCATTAATGCCGCGTCGCCCAACGACACGGTCTGGGTGGGCGCCGGGCGTTACACCGTACCGACCAACACGGTGGTTTATTTAGGCGCCAGCAATGTGGTTTATATTGACAAACCTTTGACCTTGCGCAGCTCCAACGGCGCGCCGGCGGATGTGACCATCGACGGCGACGGCGCCCACCGGGGCATTGCCTGGAATTACACCCTGGGGACATCCAACCGGTTCCTGTTGGAAGGATTTATAATTTCCAATTGTTATGCGGTCTCCAACGGCGGGGGGATGATTTACGCCAATGCCGGCAATTGGACCGGCGAGGTGCGGAATTGCCTGTTCACCCACAACACGGCCTACCGATCAGATACCGGTCCCGTTCGGGGCGGCGCCGTGTATGCGTATCGCATCGGCTATTTCGTATACCTGTTTTCCAACTGCACCTTCCGCGCCAACCAGACAACCAATATCGCCTTCTCCGATACCCAGGGCGGCGCCGTGTATTTGACCGCCAACCAGCCTGGCGGCAGCCAGTTCGCCGACTGCCTGTTCGAGAACAACTCCGCGGCTGCCGGCGGCGCGTGCTACTTCGCCTCCGCCATCCCCGCCGGCACCAACGTGTTGGAACGTTGCCGCCTGTACGGCAACAGCGCCGCCACCAACGCCAATGCCTCGCATGGCGGCGGCGCCATTTACCAGTATGGCTCGCCGCTGACAATGTGGAATTGCCTGGTGTATTCAAACACCAGCACGGCGCCGGGAGGCGCCATCCGCCTGCAAACATCCGCCAAATTATTCCTGTATAACTGCACCCTTGCCGGTAACGCGTCGACCGCGCCAAGCGCCGAGTTCGCGGGAGGAATCCAGACCCGCCATCCGGGCGACAAGGTGGAAGTTTACAATTCGATTGTCCACTCAAACCTCTCGTATATTTCCAGCAATCCGGACATCACCTTTGGCGGCGCCGCCACCAACTCGTATATGGCCGACAGTTGCATCGGCAGCACCAATGGCTTCGCCGATTACGATAACATCATCACCAACTCGCCGCTGTTCGCGGATTATCCGGCTTCAAACTTCAGGCTGCAGAAGCATTCCCCGTGCATTAACGCCGGCAGCAACCAGTCCTGGATGGCCAACGCCATGGATTTGGACCGACGCTCGCGTTTAGACCAGTTTTTCCGGCGGGTGGATATGGGTTGTTACGAATATCGCCATGCCGGAAGCATGTTCATCTCGCATTAAACCGCGCTCTTCAGACCAAGGCGCAAGGTCTGCCCGCCAATCCCCGGCATGCCGGCGCAACCTGGCTCCGGGCGCATGTAAAAAACCAAGCAGGATGGACATGTATTCGGAATTCGTAAAAAAAGCGGCCGGGACGGCTTTGATCTGCATGCTGTTGCCTGGCGGCTCGCACTTGCGGGCGCGGACGAACCAAGACGGCGAGGCCGCCATCATCGCGGTGTATGGCGATGCGGCCGGGCAAACCAACCCCCCGCCCGGATGGGATTTTCAATGGAATGCCGGCGGTGAAATCGGCCAGGCCGCGGATTATCTTGCCATGCAAACCATCCCCATGCCGGCCGGCCGGCGCGCGGCCTTTTGCCGCGGAGTGCCGGACGGGGATGCCGCCCCGCGCGCCGACCGCCCCAGCCACGGCTGGAACGGCGATGTCTTGGCGGTCAGGGACCGGGATGGCGTCGCCCGTTACGCCATTGCCTCCTACACGCTCCAGGACACCCCGGCCGGCGAGGTCTGGATTCACAACGGCAATCTGCTGAACCGGCATTTTAACGCTGGCGGCATCCTTGCGATTTATCTTAACGACACCCGGCTTGGCGCCCTGCCGGTCAAGCGCGACCGGCTGCCCATGCTTTTCCAGCAACGCCTGGGCAACCTGAAAAAAGGCGATACAATTCATGTTGCCGTGGGCCCGGGCGCGCAGTCCGACAAGACCGGCGGGCGGTTGCGTTTCACCATCGCGGCATACCCCGCCGGGCAGCAACCGGGTCCGCCGGTCAACATCCTGGCGCCGGCTATCACCGCCGCCGAGCCCCAACGGAAAGCCGACGGGTCTTACGACTTGTATGCCGGTAAACACCAGGCGCAATGTGACGCGCTGTTGCGCCGGCAACCGGAACTGGTCCTGCTGGGCGACTCCATCACCGCCCGCTGGCCGGCAGATTTACTGGAGGAAAATTTCGGACCATATCGGCCGGCCAACCTGGGGATTGGCGGCGATTGGATACAAAACGTGCTCTGGCGGGTGCTCAACGGCGTGCTTGATCGCGTCCGCGTCAAGGTCATTGTGCTGTTGATCGGCACCAATAATCTGTCCAACGGATTTACGCCGGAAGAAACAACCCAGGGCATTGCCGGCCTGATTCAGGCGCTTCAGCAAAAGGCGCCGCAAAGCAAAATCCTGCTGCTGGGCATCCTGCCGCGCGGCCCCGCCGTCCACGAAACGGCCAACGACAGTATCCGGCAGACCAACGCCCGCCTGGCGCTGCTGGCCGACGGGGAGAAGGTAGTATTTCTCGATGTCGGCGAACGGCTGGCCGAGTCCGACGGCTCAATCGCCGCGGCCGTCATGCCTGACAAACTGCACCCGGCTTTACCTGGTTACATCCGCTGGATGGACGCCATGCGCCCGACGCTCAACACTTTGCTCAACCAGGCGGCGGAATAACCGGGTTAAAGTCGGCGCTAATATGCCGCCCCCGCACCCAACATGCGAATGGTTCGAACAATCTTAACCTTGCGCGATTTCACGCGGCACCAGCGGGTGGAATTGATGATCCTGGCCGGCATGGTCACGATCTACTTCTTCTCCTTTTTTCAGCGCGTGGCGGTCCCCGGCACCATTTTTGACGAGCTGCAAAAATCATTCGGCGCCTCGGCGGGCGCCATTACCGGCCTGGGCGCCATCTACCTCTATATCTACGGCGCCATGCAGCCGGTCACCGGCATGCTCAGCGACCGGTTGGGCGCGGCCAGGGTGGTGGTGCTGGGCGGCCTGTTGTTGAGCGTGGGATCGGTGCTGTTCCCGTTGGCCGGATCCATTCCCGCGCTTTACCTCGCGCGCGCGCTGGTGGGGCTGGGCGCCAGCATGATATACGTCAGCATCGTCAAGGCGCTGGACCCCCTGTTTGGCGAGTCAAGGTTTGTGGTGGTGCTGGGGTTGACGATTTTTCTCGGCTATGCCGGCGGACTGGCGGGCACGCTGCCTTTCGAGCGGCTCGTGAAAATCATCGGCTGGCGCGCAAGCATGCTGGCCGCCGGTATGACATGTTCCCTGGCGTTATGGGCGGTTCATGGCCTTTTCAAACGCGTGGGACATATGGCCGGCCGCCCGGTTAAAAGCTCGCTGCGAACGATCGGGGTGATTTTACGCAACCGGCATGCCTGGCCCAATCTGCTGTTAGGGTTCGGAAATTTCGCCGTTTATTTTCTGATCCAGGCCACTTTGGGCAAGAAAATATTGACCGATTACGCCGGCTTGAGTTCCCCGGCGGCGGCGACGTTCACCGCCAGCATGATGTTCACCATGATGAGCCTGGCTTTGGCGGGCGGCGTGATTTCACGCTGGCTTGGCAACCGTCGCAAGCCGCTGGTCATCGCCGCCATCGCCTGCGTGGCGGCGTCAATGGCGGCCATGCTGATGCTGGTGCGGCTCGGCATCGGCGGCTGGTGGTTCCTGCCATGCTACATCCTGCTGGCTTGTTCCGCGATCGGCTCCGCCCCCGGCAGCGCCTTGATGAAGGAGCTTAATCCGCCGGCGGCGGTGGGCACCGCCATCGGCCTGCTCAATGGATTCTGCTACATGGCGGTGGCCATCGTGAACAGCATCGCCGGGCGCATCATGGATCGCTTCCAGGCACGGGCAATCCTGACGGACGCGGCCGTCCTTTACCCCAAGGAAGCCTATCAAAGCATTTTTATCTTCTGCTTGATCTTAAGCGGCGCAGCCCTGGTGACGGCCTGCTTTATCCGGGAAACCCAAGGGCACAACCTGTTTAACGTTCAGGACGCCTGAATTTGCGGGAAGATTGAGTTTTGGATTAAAAGCACTGGCGTCCCATAAGGGACGCCAAGGCTGAAGGTTATTAGACTGTAGGCTGTAGGTTAAAACCCCGAAAAACATTTGCAAAAAAACCGGAACTGTGTTTTCATATCAGATACTTGAAATCCGCTTTTTCTTTAGCCTACAGCCTTCAGCCTACAGTCTGAGCATCCTGTGGGATGCTACTGGATTAAAATGAAAAATGTAATAAAAAATAACATTTGTGCAGGGATGATTGTTTTAGCCGTGTCAACAATTATGGCGGTGCGTGCTGCCGCGGATCAACCGGAATATCCGGTTTACCGTACATCGGTTCCGATTGTGATTGACGGCCAATTTGACGAGCCCGCCTGGCGGGACGCCGAACCGTCGCCGGTGTTCGCGGATATTGCCGACGGCTCCCCGGCGCGGTTCCCGGTCACCGCCCGGATGTTATGGGATGATGAATGCCTGTATTTTGCCATGGCCGCCGGCGATCCGGATGTCCGGGCCGCCAAAATCGTCCGGGATGATCCCATGGGGTTGCAAATTGAAGGGTGGCAAAACCCCGGCAAGCGCAAACAGGCGTACACGGAAAGTTTTTTCAAAATATACCTCGCGCCGGACGGCCTGGGACAGCGCTACACGGAAATCCATATCAATCCCCTGGGCAAAATCTGCGATAAGTGGCACAAGTCCCCCTGGAAAAGGGAAGTCAGCGACCGTATCGGAGTAAAACACTTTGAAAATCCGGATGTGCCGGAATGGAATTGTGAAGGAATGAAATGCGCCGTGATCACCCGGGGCACGCTGAACGACCCGTATGACATTGACGACGGGTGGCAGGCGGAAATCGCCATTCCCTTCGCCGCCCTGAAACACCTGGCGGAGGGAACCAATTATCCGCCGCGGCCCGGCGACCGGTGGCTGACCCATCTCGGACGCCGTTATGCCGCGCGTGGCGGCGAAGCCAGTTACTGGACCTGGCCGGTGATCGGCGTCCGCGATTGTCACAATCCGGACAAGTGGGGCGGGCTCCATTTCCAGGCCGAACGGACATTCGCGCAAACAGCAAAAACCGCGCATATACCGAAAGCGGAATTTGCATGGCGCGCGATGTGGGTGCACCATAAGGACATGCTGACGCTGGAATCTGTCAGTAATCTGGTGGCTACGCTGGAGAAAATGCATGTCAATGTTGTTATTGCCGCCGCTTCCGCCGGCCACGGCCGGGTTTGTTATGATAGCGATATTTATCCCAAACCCGATGGTATGACCATTGATCAGTTGGGCGAACTGATCCGCGCCGCGCGGGCGAAAAATATCCAGGTTTATGCCTGGACGATCAATCTGCGGGCGATGGATCAGCAATATATCAAGCAATATCCCGAACTGGCGCAGAAAATCCAGCCCTGGGAAGAACAATCAATCAAAATGCCGCGCGTTACGCCCGATCGTGTTAATGCCCATTCCGGCGATTGGCTGTGCCCCGACCGCGGGCTGGACCCGGAAGAAGCCAGGTATTTAACCGAATTGTTTTCGAAATACGATCTGGATGGCATCGGTTTGGATTATCTCGGTTACTGCAATTATTATGCCTGCTTCTGCGATTACTCGCGTGCGGAGCGCCTGAAATTTGCCGAAGCCCACCCGGAAATGGATGCCAGGGAAGTGTTGACGCATTATTCCGAATCCCGGCTGGTAGAATGGACCCGGCAAACACGGGAATTATTGTTGAAAATCAAGCCGGCTTTGAAGTTGGCCATCCATATCTACCCGGACTTCGATTTAAATCCGCTTTATCCGGCAAAGTTGCACGTGGATTACTGCGGCCAGACCGTGGCCTGGTTTTACAAGCCATTCTGGTCTTACGGCAAAATCCTGGATCTGTGTGTAGCTTATCAGGGTGAGTCGGGCAAGCACTTCGGCTTGAATCGGTTTGTTCCGTTTGTCGGCGCGTATGGCGGCGATAAATTAAAAACGCCTGAACGGCTGCGCCGTGAAATCAGAATTGCCGGGTCGGTGGGGGCGCAGGGCATCATGCTGGCGTTTTTCGAAACCTTCAGGGAGCATCCGGAGTTGGCAGACATCGTCAAGGAGGAATTCGAGCCATAAAGATATTTTCATCGCCACGACTGGAAACGGATTCACCCGCCTGCCAGCCATTCGCGGAAGGCGCGGATTTGCCGGGGCAGTCCCAGGGTCAGCACCTCGTCGCCGGCTTGCAGGGTTTCCGCGGCCGGCGGGTTGATGTGCTCCACGCCGGCGCGCCGGATGCCGGTGATCTGCACACCGAGCTGGCCGGCAATCCCCAGGTGCATGAGTGTCTGGCCCAGGTGCGGGCTGTCAGGCGGCACAGTGATGGTCTCGAAATGAATGTCATCCAGGTCGGCGTCATCCGGCGGCAGGGGCGCCCCGCCGGACAGCCATTCCCGCGCCGCGGCGAGTTGCTCAGCCGCGCCCAGCAGCAGTAGTTTGTCCTGCGGGTAAATCACCACCGTCGCCGCCGGGTTCATGATCAGGTATCCCTGGCGTTCGATGGCGATGATCGTGCAGCGGAACTGCGCGCGCAAGTTCAGGTCGGCGATGGAACGCCCGCCGTGCGGGCTGTAATCGGCCAGCTCGCATTCGCCGATGGTGACATTCCACTCCGCCGTCTTGTCGCGCCAGGCCTGGGCGTGCTTATGCTCGCCGCCCTGGAGAGCGCGGTAGAGGCGGCCTTCCATCACGCTATGCCAGAAAATCATCTTGCGCCAGAAGAGGATGGCCATGACCGCCAGCCCGCCCGCCAGGATCACCGGGATCCAGAGGGAGGCGAAATGCACCGGCCAGAAAAGCCACAGCCAGCCGGCCAGGACCACCGCCGCGATCAATTTGATCAGGTTTTCCAGCAGGGCCGACCGGTAACTTTGCCGCGATTCCTCCAGGGTGGCCGCCTGGGCATAAAACATCGCCAGGGCGCCGATGTTGCGCCAGATGGCGATCAGCGGGGCCAGCAGCAGGAGGCCGAAGGCCGACCAGAAGACCAGGGTGATTTTGGCGCCGGGCGCGGCGCCAGCCCCCAGCCGGGTGAAAATATTTTCGCACAAGGGCTCGGCAAAGAGCAGCAGGCCGGTGACAAACAGAATTTCCACGCCGATTTGCCAGACGCGTTTGCGGGCGAAACGCCAGAGCAGGCTGGCCTGGCCGCGCCGCCCCAGCGTGGCCAGCAGGTTTTGCCAGCCGTTGACCGCGCGCGCCAGCAGCCGCGGCTGGTGCGCCGTCAGGAAGGCCGTGATGCGTTCGCCGCGCGGCGCCGCCAGGGTGGCGCAGGCGGCGGTCAGGATACAGATGCCCACCGCCAGCGCCTGGGCGGACTCCGGCAGGATGCCCCGGCTCACCCCCAGTTGGGCGAAAATGAAGGAAAATTCACCGGTCACCGTCAGCGTCATGGCGGCGGGAAAGACATCCCGGCCCTTGTATCCCGCCAGCAGCATGCCGGTGGTGGCCGCGGTCAACCGGACGGCGATGGCGCCGACGGTGAACAAAGCCAGCCACAGCAGCAGCCAGGGATTGAGAAAGACATGCACGTCAATCAGCATGCCGATGGAAACGAAGAACACGGCGGAAAAAATGTCGCGCAATCCCGCGAAGGTCCGTTCGATGGCCGCCCGTTGCGGCGTGCCGGCGATGATCACCCCCAGCAGAAACGCGCCCAGCGCCGGCGAATAACCCGCGCGCGTGGCCAGCACCGCCAGCAGGCATAACACCCCCGCCACCAGCAATGTCCGCAACTCCGGCTGGAGCCGCCGTTGAATCGCCGTCAGGAACCGCGGCACCAGCAGCAGGGCGGTGATGCACGCCAGCGCCAGGAAGGCGAAAAACGCGCCCGTCTCATGCACCAGCGGCGCCTTGCCCGCGGTGGCATACGCGCCGACCATGCTGAACAGAATCAGCGCCGCCAGGTCCTCCAGCAGCGTGATGGTCATGGCCAGTTGACCGGCATGCCGGTGGATCAGGCCGCCTTCATGCAGGATGCGGCTGATGATCGCCGAGCTGGAACTGGCCAGCATGCCGGCGACAAACAACGCCGTGAACGGCTGGGTATGCAAGACCGCGCCGCCCACGCGCATCAGGGTGACAATCACCAGCGTGCTGCAAAGCACCGCGGCGAAAAGCGCCATCCCCAACTGGTTCAGCTTGCGGAAGCTCAAGCCCATGCCGGTGGAAAACATCAGGAAAATCAAACCGAGCTGCGAAAGGGTTTGAATGCTGTTGATATCCGACACCAGATCCACCGGCGGGGTGTAGGGGCCGACCACCATGCCGGCCAGCAGGTAGCCGATGGTCGCCGACGCGCCCAGCCGCCGGCAGATGGCCCCGGAGATGCCGGCGACCAGCAGCACCACGGTAAAGTCCTGGATGAATTCAATTCCCATGAAAACGTTCTCCCGCGTTAACAGCTTGCGGCACAAGGAGCATGGGCATTGTAAAACTTGCCGCCGGGATGTCAAGTTATTCGAGGTGTAAGACAAATTCTTTGATGTGCTGATGCTTGGTGACGTGCGTGGTGAATTCCGTTTGAAAAAGGCGGCGGCGATTTTGGGGTGTCTGGCGCGCGGCGCGCCCCTACGGGCGGGTTTGCCGGGAGCGGGGCAATCTTGAGATTAGCCCCGCCCACCGGCGCACCCGCATCCACCCCAAACTTGCCTTGCTTTTTCAAATCCCTTCGGGCAACGGAATTCACCGCGCGG
>CAZYXU010000036.1:0-2115 GCA_964650945.1 uncultured Verrucomicrobiota bacterium
TAATGGCCGTTGGGCAGGGAGCGATAAGCCCGGGCGAATTGGCGCATTTCATGCAGCCGGCCCCCGGAATCCACGACATCCATCCAGGTATGCGGCATCCAGGTCGGGTGCGACCGTACCATCACATTGACAAACGTGTCATTGACAAACCGTCCCATGGGGTAGCCCTGGCGCCGGACGCTGTTTTGAAAAAGCCACGCGCCTTCCGGAAAATCGTATCCGGCATGGAACATGCCGCTGTTGATGTAGGCGCCGCCCTTGGCGTCGTTGGCAAAGAGGCTTTGCCAGCCGGCCGCATGCGCCACCGCCTCATAGTCCCAACGCGGATCCGCGTAGGTCAGCCCGCTCCCGCTGGTCGCATAGCTGTAACTGACCACCAGGCCGGGCTCCGCGCGCAACGCGTGCAAATCGAACCCGAACCGCTTGAGGACCTGTTGCACGGCATCCGGCTGGTCATATTTCCCGTCCAAGTCCAGGGCTTGTTTGGTGGGGCGGTAGCTGTAGGAAAAAGTCGGCTCGAAGCATAAGAGGTAAAGTTTCAAATCCGGCCGCGCCTGGACCAGCCGATCGCGTATTTTCTTGTACAGCGCCGTATATTGCGCGCAGCGCCAGTTGATCCATTGCTCCTGCGCGTTGGCCATCAGCCAGTCGTAACGTTTGGCAAAACGGTCCGGATCCCGGGCATCCACCGGCACGGTTATGCCCGTCTCGCGTTGAAAGAGCTCCACGGTATAATCTTCATAACCCCAATCCAGCGGATCATCCTTCGCGCCATACCAGCAAAACTGCAGCGGGCCGCCGAACCACCTGGAAAGCAGGAGGCTGATGCCGTTCCAGGCCGGATATTCCTTGTAGAGCGCGATCAATTCATCCGCGATGGTCAACAAGCTGGCTTGAACCTCCGGATGATAAAAATTGACCCAGACCAGCCAGCCCTTGGCTTGGACCTTGCCGAACCGGCTGACGGACAGATAGGTGGGCGCCCCGGCCCGGACAGCATCTTCCGTGGGCGGTTTATGGAACTCGCGCGTGCTGGTATATTCGATGTTGGAAATCAACTTCAGATCGTTGCGCTCGAACATGCGCAAGATCAAGCCCGCATGATCCCGCATGGCATCCGCGCCGCCATATTCATTAGGCGAGAAAATATAGTGTTTGGAAGGATAAAGCACCCCGTTATACATGAAATGCCCCATCAGATACATGTTTTGCCCGGCAAACCGCATGCGTTTGATCATGTTCCGTGCGGTCACATACCAATCCCGGTAAAATTCCGGATAATCAATCCCCGCCAGGCGCATGGTGAACATGGCGCCCAGCGGCGCGGCGTGATAGGCGGCGCTCATGGACTGCGGGCCGCGTTCGGTATGATACCCGATCAGATGATCGCCGGCATCCCGGACTTGCAGCGCCGGCAGGTCGTTCAGGATTTCGCTGACCGTGATGCGCGCGGCCGCCGCCGGCGCTTCCGAACCCCGCCCATCCGCGTTATACAGGAAGACGCAGCCTTGCTCCTCGTTGGGCCAGTAGATCATGTATTCCTTGCGCATCCGGTTGCTCAACACGGGATGTTCGCGCGTGGCGAAAAACCCGGTGTCGGCGCGCTGGTATCCGGCAATCACATGGCCGTGCGCAAACGGATATTCATCGGGAATCATGGTGGTCGGCTCGTAAACCTGGGCCAGGAAACGACGGGCTGCGTCATCCGGCCACTCGATCTCGACCAAGTGCGGCACAAACAGGTTGCGCACCTTGAACTTATAGCCAAAGGCCGCATATGACACATTTTCCGTCAGGGTGCGATAGCGGCCGAGCGGGCTTTCCCGGACCACTGTTTGCACCGGTTTGTTTTCGTAGCGCCAGGTGATGAATTCACCCGGCGTTGGCTCCAGCGCGCAGTCAACGCTCCAGACTTCCTTGAGTTCCATCCCATCGGTATATGATGCGCCTTCCACCAGGCGCTGTTGAATCGGACCGACCACGGCGATTTCATAATTCCGGCGCTCAAGCGCGCCGCCGGTGTCATGCATGGCCAGGCGCAACTGATAAGTACCCGCCGGCAGCGGACCGCATGCCAGTTGGCCGGCCAGATCAAAGTCGCCCTGGCGCTTCAGC
>CAZYXU010000036.1:2215-28223 GCA_964650945.1 uncultured Verrucomicrobiota bacterium
TCCGGCAATGTCCGCGCCGATTTTATCCCAGCCCTCGCCCGGATTCACACCGATTTTCCAGGTCTTGTCCGTCAGCAAACGCAGGGTGCTGCCGTCGGCGCAAAAAACAATGCCATCCACCAGCAACGATATGCCGCTGCGGTCAATGGCTTGGCCGCGGAATCCGATCACATTCGGCCCCGCCCGCAGGTATGCCGTGATGTCCAGGTTGCGAAAGCCATTATGCGCGGCGGGCAGGGCCGGCGCCACCACCGTGCCGTTGACTGAAATGGAATAATTAACCGCCACGCTCGGCATGACGGTGATAGCCGCCAGCCGCGGTTTCGCCGGCAAGGTGAAATCCTTGCGATAGCAAACCACCGGCAACGGCTGCCCTTCCACGTATCCGGGCAGCGGCAATTTCCGGATATTCTCGCCGCGCCAGGCAATGCCGGATGGATCAAGGCCTGAATTCGTCAAACGCTCCTGGAAGGTTGGTATGCCGGCCGCCGCCCCGCTGGCCATGCCCAGCCATACCGCGGCCATTACGCCCGTCCCGGCATACCGTCTTTTCCTGCAATCATTGCGATGCATCATATGCCCCCCCCATTTCCTGATTAGCGCCGCCCGATATCCCTTCATTCCGGCGCCTTGCCGGAACGAAACTGCAAGTCGTACATTGGCGTGGTTTCCGCATGTGTCCATCCCCACACGATGGTAAACGTCAGCCGCGCGCCGGCGCGTTGAATGATTTTCAACAACAGTGAATTCCAGCCCGCCGCCAGTTTCAGGTTCCCCCGGCCGCCATATTCGTAGAAATTGCCTACTACACCGCCAAACCAGTGGCCATTCAGCCATGCGCCGTATCCCGCCAGATTTTCCGACTCATGATAGAGGATGGCGCCCTCCCGCGCCGCGGGGCTGAAGATCTCGGTGTAAAGATAAAGAATGGTCCAGTCCCCGCCGGAATTCCAGCCATCCAGGACCAGGGCATTCGTTTTGAGCGCCGGCTGCCAGCCGCCAACTCCACCGTAAATCTGGTAATGCCGCGTCAGGTCCGGGCAAAAATCCTGTGCCAGCCATTTCCAGTTCACTGTGCCGTTTGTTTCCGCGCGAAATTCATCCAGATAAGGAATTTGTAAATACGCGGCGCGGTTGGCCGCATCCCATGCGGCGAGACGGGCGAACCGCGCGTCGTGAAACGGACCCAGCACCCGGAACGGCGCGGCGGTTAAAAGATCGTCCGCCACCCGCTGTTGCATAAAGCGCAATTCCCATGACCTGGCCCCGTCATAGGCGCGCGCCACATCGCCCGCCGCCAGATTCGACTCAATCGCGGCGACTTCCAGGGCGAGTTCCGCTACCCGCGGCCAGCCGGGCAGCGCGCCGAGCTCTTTTTGCCGGACCTGGGCGGCCCGCAGCATCACCCGCGCCGGCTCCAACGCCTGTTCGATGGCCGGCCGGGCCGGCGCAGCGCCGGAAATTTTAACCGTCGCGCCAATCAGCGGCCGGGCCGGCGCGCGTTCCCCCGCCAGGGCTGCGCCGGAAACCAGCACTCCCATCAGCGCCAGGGCTGACGGCCATATCGCCCGCCTGAAGCTTGTCAACATGATGTCAATCTGATAAACTTCAAACAAATCCAACGAGCTGATTTCAAAACTCAAGTTTTGAAAGAATTCAGAATACAGGAGTCAGGATTCAGACAATTCTGACTACTGATACTGTCTACTGAATACTGCTTTCAAAAGCTGACTTTTGAAAGCGACTCCAATATATACCTTTTGATCATGGCCAGCAATAACCGCATCAACAAATTGTTTAACCGAAACGATCATCAAAAATGGTGGCGCACCTCCCGCCGGCTGCTGGACCTGGTGGAATCCATTCCGGATCCGGCCTATTATCTCGCGGGTCTGCCCCGGCCGGAATTACACCTCCCGGAAAACATTGTCATCTTCCACCGTCATCCGGATAAATTGCGGCACCTCCCGCTCAGCCACAACGCCCAATATGTGCTGATCATCAACCACCAGGGACCCGGCGCCATCATCCTGAACGAACGGCGCCTGCGGTTCCGGCCGGGCCAGGCGGCGTTGATCTTCCCGGGGCAGGTTCATCACTACCCCAACCTCAAACCGCCTTTGACCTGGTTGTTCATTTCGTTCAAAATCCATGCGCCGGAAGCCCTGGCGGTCTTGCAGGACGCCGTCACCGACCTGCCGCCGGCGGCCTGGAATTATGTCGGCCAGATCGTCGCCGATTACAACCGTGCCGGCCGCGCCGCGCCGCTGGTTGCCAGCCGGATCACCTTCAACTTATGGCTGCTTTTGATGGAACTGTCCAACGCCAATCCCAAGCACATTGCCGGCAAGCTGCTCCTGGAGGAATCCGCCCGCGCGCGCGCCCTCAAGCTTGAACAATATGTTTTGGCGCATATCCGCGAGCCTTTGCATATCCCCGACCTGGCGCGGCAGGTGAACATGTCCGCCAGCGGGTTGCGGTTTTTTGCGCGCAAGATCATGCATCGCCGGCTGGGCCGCTACATCCGCCATACCCGCATTGCCTGCGCCTGCGAATTGATGAATGGGACGGAGTTGACCCTGACCCAAATAGCCGAGCGCTGCGGCTTTGGCAGCCTTTACGCCTTCAGCCGGGCGTTCAAACAGGTGATCGGGGCCGCCCCCAGCAGCTACCGCGCCCGATTAAAAAAGTCGTCCAGGACGGCCCGCCGGCGTCCGACGGCCTCAAGATTTCACGCCGCCGCCCGGCCGGTTATTCCCAGCCAACCGCGGCAAATCGCGGCATTAATCACTGAATACGCATCGGCATGACCGCCATTCTGTCAACCCCGGACACCCGCGCCAAACTGTCCATTCTGGCGCAGGACGCGCAATATGACCTGGCCTGCGCCTGCGGCACGCAGGACCAGGACCGCCGGCGGCGCGCCCCGGATGACACCTGGCTCTACCCGGTGGCCCTGCCCAACGGGGGATATTCCATCCTGTTCAAGACCCTGGTGTCCAACGTCTGCGTCAATGACTGCAAATACTGCCCGCTGCGCGCCGGGCAGGATTTGCGGCGCTGCACGCTGGCGCCGGATGAAACCGTGCGCGCCTTTTTGGATTACTGGAAGACCGGCAAGGTTTTCGGCCTGTTTCTCACCAGCGGGGTCATGGGCGCTCCCGACCAGGCCATGGAGCAACTGCTGGCCGTGGCGCGCCGGCTGCGCAAAAAAGAGCAATTCCGGGGGTATATCCACCTCAAGATCATTCCCGGCGCCTCGGATGCGGCGATCGAGGAAGCTTTGCGCCTGGCCAGCGCCGTCTCACTCAACATCGAGACTGCCGGCGAGGCGCATTTCCGCAACCTGTCCACCCGCAAACGCTACCTGGAGGACATCATCCGCCCCATCAAGCTCATCAGCCGGCTGACAGACAAGGGCGCCCCTTACAGCAGGGTGAAGCAAACCACCCAGTTCGTTGTCGGCGCATCGGACGAAACCGACGCCGAACTGTTGAAATACACCTGGGGCCTGTACCGGCGCCTGCACCTGAACCGCGTGTACTTCAGCGCGTACCAACGCGGCCTGGGCGATTTCGATCTGCCGGGCGAGCACTCGGAGCTTTCCAATCGCGACTTACTGACCCGCGAACACCGCCTTTACCAGGCTGACTGGCTTTTCCGGAAATACCATTTTCAACTTGAAGAAATCCCGCTGGATGAACACAACAACCTGCCGCTGGAGATTGATCCCAAGGAATTCTGGGCGCGGAAACACCCGGAATTCTTCCCCGTCAACGTCAACCGGGCCGACTACGAGCAGCTTCTGCGGGTGCCCGGCCTGGGCTTGGTAACCGTCCGGCGCTTGATTGAGCGGCGGACCGGCGGCGCGCGTTTCCACGCGCCCGGCGATCTCGGGGTCCCAGGCCGGCGTCTGCAAAAAGCCGCGGCCTACCTGGCCTTCTGAAAGCCATTTTACCCCCGGAAATACAACGCAATCGCCAGCGTCATGGCCAGCGCGCCGGCCAGGCGCTTGAAAATCAACGTCGTCCCCGACCGGCGCTCGATATCCGTCCAGCCCAGGCGCGCCAGCAGCACCCCCAGCCCGATGGAAAACAAGCCGCGCATGGATTGCACGATATTGCCGAAAACCGCGCCGATGGACGCAAAGCAGGCATACAACAGGATCATCGCCAACAGCCAGCAGACCGCAAACGGCAGAGCCGCCCGCCAGGTTGACGGCGCGCGCGCCGCCCGCTGCCGGACCAGCCAGGGCGCAAGGGCCAAACCGCACACGAGGTAACTCAACATTGCGCCAAAAAATGCACCGCGCCAGTTGTCCAACCCTGTGGCCCGCACCAGCCGC
The DNA here is from genome assembly GCA_964650945.1 of uncultured Verrucomicrobiota bacterium. Lineage (GTDB taxonomy): Bacteria > Verrucomicrobiota > Kiritimatiellia > JAAZAB01 > JAAZAB01 > JAXGPF01. Next base: position 6,561 of record CAZYXU010000036.1, read on the forward strand.
ACAATGGAAAGATCGGACAGGGAATAACCGAGAATTGCCCCCGCCACCGCCAACAGCCCGCGCGCCGGCAGCCGCCCGCCAGTCTGGTTCAGCACAAAAACACCCCCGGCCGCCAGCAGCACGGCGCCCCACTGCGCCGCCGACAGCCATCCGCCCCCGCCGGCCACGGTCAACAACGCCAGCAAGAGGATTTTTGCGCCCAGCAGCGGCGCCACCCGCGAGGAGTCCATGTGCTGCAACGCGTGGAACCATGCCAGTTGGCCGGCCAGGTAAAACCCGCTGGCGCTCAGCGCCCACCCCGCCACCGCGCCATTCAAGTGCGCGCCCGGCACATATGCCCAAGGCAACAGCATCAACGCCGCCAACCCCATGATGGCATGCGCGACGACCAGTAAAATCCACGGCGACTGGCCGGAACGGCGCAGGAATGCGCGGGAAAACAGATATGACAAAGATTGCAGCGCGGCGGCGCCGAGTCCGAAAACAATGCCGATCATGATGTTTGTTTGCCGGCTGCCTTATTCCCCGGCGGACGTATCTTTGGCCGCGGCGGATTTTCCGGCGGCTTTGATGTAATCCTGGTCAGCCGGGGAAAAATTATTCAAAAAATATTTAACAACCGCGCCGTCTTCCTTGCGCAATGACACATGGCCCCGGGAAGTCTCGTAGAGCGCCGCCTTGACCGGCGGCCCCATCCGCATTTTCCATTCGCGCACTTCACGGTTGGGATCCTGAGGGACATCCGCCGGGGCGGCCAAAGAACGCACGCTGGACGAGGCTCCCGGATTGCCGGCCGGGGAGGCCGTTTTCGACAATCCCTTGCGGGCATCCTTGAGCATTTTGTCATAATCCCGCACCTCGCCATAACCCGCGCGGCCGGCAAGCTGTTGGCCGTCGGAGTCGGCCACCACCACGAACGGCAGAGTTTGGCCTTCCACCTTGAAATGGCTGCGGAAAGCCCGGCTGGCGTTGGCATCATCGCAGTCCAGGTCCACGTAAACATACTTGTCTTCCGGCAATCGCAATTGGCCGCCCTTGATATAGCCTTTCAGCGTCTGGCAATTGCCGCAGGCTTCACGGCCGTACTGGATGAAGAGCAGTTTGCCTTCGGCCTTGGCGGCTTCCAGCGCGGCCGGCAGGTCTTTAAGGGCTTCCGGCCCCTTAGCTGGCGCCATCCCGGCACACATGGCCAACATGATCGCTACGCCGATCGTAACCATCGCTTGCATAATCCTCCCATCGGTTTGCCTGTTTGATTCCTGCACAGCGGAATTACCGTATTAAAATTATACCCGCCCCTGACGAAAGTCAAACGGAATGTCCGCCGGCATTCCCGAATGGGCCACGACATTGTTTGATCAACACAAAATTTATTTGCAATGAGTACATGGCAAGCAGCCTGCAACAACGCAGTCTTGGCCAGCCACAGCACACATGAGTTTCAGTTAAACCAAGTCTATATCAGGTATGGCGCAAATATTTATTTTCCGCTGAAATCATCCGCGCCGTAACAGCTTCGTTATAAACAGTTAAAACAGTTATGCGGTTTTATAATTTTTTGGTTGACAGATTTATAAAATTGGTTATGGTTTTAACAGACATGTACAGGTTGAATTATGATTGAAAGCTTGAAAAGAGAATCTGGTTTGCCGTTATATATGCAGGTCGCGGAAGTATTAAAGCGGCAGATTTCGGAAAACTACTACGGTAAATCCGGCAAATTACCGAATGAGCGGGATATTGCCGGGAATTATCATGTCAGCCGCGAAGTAGTGCGCCGGGCCTTGTCGGAATTGGCGGACATGGGATTGCTCTTGCGCATCCGCGGGCGCGGTAATTTCGTCAAGCAGCATGCCGCCGGCATGCTGGCCCGGCAGGCGCCGGCCGTGGGCCTGGCATATCTTGGCTACACGCCTTCGCCATATGAGCGGGCCGGCAGCAATGCGGAAGTTCTACAAGGGGTTTCGCAGGCGGCGCAAGCCGCTGGCGCGATGGTGATGACTGTTTGCGTGGATGAGCGGCGCGAGGCGTTTGCCAATCCGCTGGCGGCCTTCGGCGCTAACCCGCCGGCCAGACTGATCGTGGCGGGGGATATATACTCCTTTCACGCGCAGGTGGCGGAAGCCGCGCGTAAAATCCCCATGGCGATCATCGGCGGACCGCTTGCAGATGTGCCGGCCGCCACGATTATCCCGGACAACATTCGCGGCATGCGTTTGCTGGTGCGGCATTTGCATGCCATGGGGCATGCCAGAATGGCTTTCCTGGGCGGGCCGACTTCCAATGCCGGCCGGTTTGAACGCGCTCAGGGATATCGTCTGGCGATGCTGGAACTGGGCCTGCCGATTCTTCCCGGATGGCTGGCTTTGTATGACGGCGGCGAGGAAAAAAATGCCGCCATTGAACGTTTGCTTTCCAGCGCTCCGCGCCCTACGGCAATTCTATGTGTTAATGACGGCACGGCCGCCGAAGTGCTGGGCCGGGCCAGGCAGGCAGGACTGCGCGTACCGGAAGATGTATCCGTGACCGGATTTGACAACCGCCAGGAATTGGCGCCATTTCTGGTGCCGCGCCTGACAACCATTGCCTTTGACCGGGTGGAATCGGGCCGGCTGGCGTACCGGGTGTTGGACATACTGGCGCCAGGCATTGGGTGTGAATTGCGGCTGCCGGTTGCGCTGGTGGCAGGCGATTCCTGCGCGCCACCACTGGAATGAGCAATCCGCCATTCTGGGTTGGCGCGCCGCCTTTGCCCCGCTGGTGCTCAGTTGGTTCTGCGCCGAACACTGAACACCGAAGACTTTTAAACACATAACCATAGGAGATCACATGCAAATCAACCTAAACAAACTGCTGGGACTGGTTTTGGCGCTGGGCGGACCGGCGGCGCTGGCCGAACGGTACGTGGCGACGAACGGCGTGGATGCCGGAGCATGCGATTCCTGGGGCACGGCGGCGGCCACGATCCAATACGCCATCAACCAGGCCGCGCCCAGCGAGCGGGTGCTGGTATCCAACGGGACTTACCGGGTCGCCGCCCAGATCACGGTCACCAACGGCGTGATCTTGCAGAGTTGGCTGGGCCGGGAAGCCACGATCATTGACGGAAATTATCCCGATACGACCAACCGCTGTCTCTTCATTTCCAACGGCGTGGTGGACGGCTTTACCGTCACCAATGGCCATTATCGGGTTAACCACGCCAAAGACAACAAGGGCGGCGGCATCTACCTGGCCACGGGCAGCGTGTTTAATTGCCTGATCACCGGCAACACGGCCACCAACAGCGGTGCCGGGGTTTATTGCCTGAACGGCTTGCTCACCAATTGCCACATCATCGGTAACAATGCCGGCGCGACTTATACCGATTCCAGCAGCGGCGGCGGCGGGATATTCTTTGCCGCCGGCGCCATCCGGGACAGCTTGATCGCCCTCAACCAGTCGTATTACGGCGGCGGCGTGTTCTGCCTGAACGCCGGCGTCATCTCCAATTGCATGGTCAGCAGCAATACCGCCAATTCCGGCGGCGGCGCGTATTGCAAAAACGGCGGAAAAATCGTTGACAGCGAAATTAAATGGAACACCGGCGGCGGCGCTCAGGCCGAAGGCGTCACCGAACCCTTCGCCGGCCGCTGCGATGTGAGTTTTAATTCGGGCATCGGGGTGAGCCTGTCAAGTTCTTCGCAGACCGGGGCCAATCTGACTGTGAGTTACAATACGAATGGCGGGCATGGCGGCGGAATGCGGATTACTTATAATGGTGTGCTGCAAAACGCCGTAATCGTCAGTAATGTCACCACCCGTTCGGACCGCGGGGGGGCTGGAATCTACCTGAATGGCGCTGGCACGAGTTTGGTGGCCAACTGCCGGGTGCTTGGCAACCAGTCCCAGTACATGGGCGGCGGGGTGTACCTTTTGAACGGCCATACATCGTTGATCTGGAATTGCCGGATTGAGGGCAATGAGGCATTGACGCACAATGGCGGCGGGGTGGAAGTCGCCGATACATGCGTGCTGACGCTGCGCAATTGCCTGATTGCCAACAATACCGCCGACATGGGCGGCGGCGGCGTGCATTTTTATCCTGGCGGATCGACCAACAATCTCCTGGAAAACTGCACGATCGTCAGCAATCGCGTCAAGCGGACCGGGTCATCTACCGCCGGCGGATGTTACTTTCCGCAATTTACCCGGATTGTTAACTGTGTCATTTATTCCAATGTGACGGCATATCTTTATCCGGATTACTATAATTACGCCAACTGCGCTTACACTAATTGCTGCCTGGGGACGGCGTTGTCCGGCGGATCGCTGGCTATTTCCTCCGGCAATTTCACGGACGATCCGCAATTTGTCGATTGGGTAGCCAGCGATTATCACCTCCGGCCGGCCTCGCCCTGCGTCAATGCCGGGATCGCGTTGGATTGGCTGGATGGCGCGCTGGATCTCGACCGGCGTCGGCGCCTGCGCGATGGCGCCGTGGATTTGGGCGTCTACGAGTTGATCCTGTCCGGGTCAATTTTTTCCATTCGTTGAAGGCGCAAACGGGATACCCTTGGGATGTGCGCCGGCCGCATTGCGGCGGAACGCCTCCTGGCCTATATCAGCCCGGTTCAGGGTGAATGCGCCAAAAGCGCCAAGTTCAGGGACGGCAGCGTTCCAGGAATTCATCCAGCCAGGCCGGCTCGCCCAAGTGACAGGCAAAGCCGCGCGCGCTGGTATATCCGCCTGACGGCCAGGGCGTTATAACTCCAGCAGGAATGCAGGTGCAGGTCGTAGGTTGCCGCCATGGCAGTCTCCTTGAATAGGCCGGGACACGGATGTTCACTCCTCGAACAAAACTTCAAACTCCGCCGGCGGCTGGCGCCGGCCGGCCGCCAACCATGTTTGATTATCGGCGCATCCCATGGTCAGAAAAGTGTAATCGTCCTGGAGCAGGTTGTGCGCATCGCGCACATTGCCCCGGGCCGGCCCGACCGCCACGGGCGCGCGCCGCACGCCGGGCCCCAGCAGCCGGACATGGCGGATCAGCAATTCCCCCACCCCGGCCAGCGTTACCGCCACGCGGGAGACACCCGCCGGCACGGGAAAATAAACTTCCGACTGGCCGAACGGACCGCATTGGGCCGCCCGCCCGCAATCCGTCCATGCATCCCCCGCAAATGCCCGGACGCCCAGGTCCTGGTAAGCGCAATCGTTGTTGACCAGCGACAATTCCAGCAGATGCGGCAGGCAGCCCCGGCCTTCGGCCAGCAGGCGTTGGATCGTGCGCGGTATCGCCGCCGCGGCCTCGAAGACGGGGTTGCGATCTGCGGCGGGGCGGTACTTGTTCCAGAGCGTTTGCTCCATGGCCAAGAGGGGCGGCGCCATTTGCGCAATCTGCTCAAACTCCGCCGGCCCGCCGAGGGCGAACCGGTTGGCGGCGCTCTTGAACGCGGCGAACAACTCGCACCGCCGGAACAGCAGCAGCAACGCCTCGCGATACGCTGCAGCCGGTTCCGTGGCGGGCTGCAATTGTTCCGCCAGCACGCGGGCGGCGCGCATGGAGGCGGCCAGCAGCGCGTGTTGTTCCGGCAGGCGGTAATCGACAACCTGCTCCAGTGCCGCCGCCGCCGGATACTCCGCCGCCTGTTTGACGGCCGGCAACAGGACCGGGAAACACGGCAACCCGGCGAAATGGGCGCGGGCGAATTCGTCCAGGAACGCCGCCGGCGCCAGCTCCGGCCGGGCGGCCCGGGCGGCGCCGTAGGCCAGCGACGGCAGGCAAACCGGGAATGGCAGTGATTTCATGCACCAGACCGTATTCATGTATCCCAGCGCCGGCCGGGCGGAATAGTATTGCTGCAGCGAGCAGATATTCCGGCTTTCGTATTCATAATCATACTTGGATTTGGAGCAGCAATAGAAATCGAAGCCATATTCCCGGATGGTGTCCCGGAACGGCACCGCGCGGTGGTTGTAAAGGGCGATCCGCGGGTGCGGGTCCACCGGCTTGTAATGCCAGAAACAGATAACGATATCCCGATCCAGGTTCGCCAGGGCCTGGTCGTAATAGTACAGCATGTCATGCCAGATCATCATCCGCCGGCCTTGCTGTTTCACGATGGCATTAAGCTTGTTAAAATATTCCGCCAGCATCGGCCCGCGCCCCACCCGGTCCGCCCGGGCGCGGCACCGCGGGCAGACGGCAAAATTCCAGGCCTCATCGCCGCCGACATGGAGATAAGGGCCGGCGGAAAACCGGGCGGCATCCCGGATCAAATCCTCCGCCAATTTCAAGGTCCCGGGATGCGACGGGCAAAGCGTGTGCTCGCCGCAGCGGATCACCGGTTCCGTATCCGCCTGGAGTTCGTTCAGACCGCGGAGCGCGGGGGAGCCCAGGATGTAAGCGGCATGCCCCAGCAGCGGAATAATGGGGATCATGCGCAGGCCATATCCGGCCGCATATTGCTCAAGTTGCCGATAATCGTCCGGCGCCAGGGCCCAGGGATAAGAAATCTCCGGGTGGGAGGCAAAGTGAAACGCAGCCTCGCCGTAGAGGAAGATTTCATCATAGCCGAAACCGGCGGCCCAACAAATGATCTTGCGGAGCGTGTCCGGGGTTTCCACCTGCCGGGCCAGGTCCAGCATCAGGGCAGTGCGGCGGCATTGCTCTGGCATCTTATCCTCCCCTGGCGCACCAGGATTCTGTTTTATAGTTTTTCAAACTGCAAGGTAAAATATTGCGCCGTATCATGGAAACTGCGGCAGGGCGCGATGCTGGAAGCCTCCTGCATGCGCCGCTCCCGCCCGATGTTGATCCGCCAGGCCGCGCCCGGCGGCGGGGGCGCCGCCGCGCCCTTGAATTCCGCGGCCTTGAAAGCGTCGAACGGAATCCGGGCTTCGGCGATCCACCGGTTGGCGGCATAATCGATCTTCACGCCCACCTCCCAGTCCGGATTCCAGGCGGTGTGGTTTTCGATGCCATGCGGCCGTTGCAGGGGCAAGGCGTCGTAGATGCGCCGGGCCACATTGGCCATCAGGTGGCCATGCTGCCCGCCGGCCTGCGGCTGGATGAAGATTTCAACGACATCGTCATTAAAAAAGTAGGCGTCCCGGCTGCCGGTGGTGCCCACCATGGAGTCAATGTCCAACTCTTCGCAGACGATCGCCGCGTACAGATTGGCGTCATCCCAGGCTAACTGCGCCGTGCCGCGCATCTGGGGATAATAAATGCCGCCGTCCACCAGGCGCACCAGGGGGTGCCGCGCGGCCTTTTGCCAGACGTTTTCAGCCAACTCGCCGTCCATTGCCATCGGTTCGCCGGCGCGCATGGCTTGCACGGTTTTTTGCCGCACCAGAGCCAGTTCCGGGTCCGCCAGCGGCGCGAGGGAAATTTTTTTATAATTATCTATCCCCAGCTGCTGGGCCAGCAATTCATCGCGGAAATATTTGTCCAGATATTCATCCCGCCAGGTATGACCGCTGTTCAGCCCCACCGGCACCCGGGTGATCGGCCGCTCAGCCAACTTGCAGAATCCCGCCAGAGCCTGCGCCATATGCGGCAGGCCCGCGCGCGCTTCCTCGACCAGCGCCAGGCCTTCTGCCACCAGCCGCCGGGCGGTTTCCCGGTCGCCGGCCTCCAGCGCCGCGTCAATTTCCCACTTTTTCAGGTTAATCGGCGCCAGCCATGCCAGCAATTTGACTTCCTTGTACACCCGCGCGAACTCATCCCGCGCCAGCGGTGTTTCAAACCATTCCGGATGCCGCGCCAGGCCGTCCAGTATCCGGCCGGCCTCTGCCAGGCGCGGGAATTGCTCGCGCAGGGCGCCGTCATAATCAATTTCCGGCGGATCACCCGCGAAGGCATACGACAAAGTGTTCCGGGTATTCTCGCGCATGGCCAGCGGTTGCAGCAGGAACATGGTTTTAATGCCCTGCGCAAACACCTGCTGCATTCCGCCGGCCGCCTGCTCGCCGAAAATCCGCCGACAGATCGGCCCCATGGTTTTTTCGAAAAACTCCGGTTCGCCCCCGCCATCCCGGGGCGAATTGCGGTCAATCCAGACAAAATCCCCGCGCGCCCCCGGCGCATCCACATTCCAGGCAAACGTGTTCAGGAGTTCAAAATTAACCCAATCGTAGCTGAAGACGTTCCAGATTTCGCTCTGGCCCGGCACGGTCAAAAAGCTTTTCAGGTAGCGGTAACTGGTGGTCTGCAGCGGCCGGTCCAGGCCCAGGCGCCCTTCCCGCGTCTGCACCAGCCGGTGCGGCTCCTGGCCGAACATGATCTGATGGCCCACCAACTCGCTGAACCGGCGGAATTCCGGGGCATTGTATTCCCGGGCGGAAATCACCGCCTGCCCCGCCGCCGCCTCGCTGAAGCGGCGCAGGTAATCCTCAAAATACGGGAAACGCAGGTAGTAACCGGTATAAGGATGGATCGAACATACCGCCCGCAGCCCCGGCTTGATTTCCTGGAAAACGCGCTGGTAGAGCCGCGCCACATGCGCGTCGGCGGAAGCCCGGTCGTCGCCGAACCGCTCTCGATCCAGCGCGGAACGATTGGGCCAGTTTTCATTCACCGTATCCGGGAAATGCAGCTTGACGATATCAATCCCGGCGAATGCAGCGATTTCCGCCAGTTCGCGCGCGCGTTTTTCCAGGAGTTCGTCATCCGACCATGTAAACAGCTTGCCGCGCAAATTCATCAAGCCCTGCAGGCGCGGATTGTCCCGCGCTTCATTTTCCGTGGCAACGGCGGCGGAAACATATATCAGGAACAGCATGCCGCGCTCGCGGCCGTAATCGGTCACTTCGCGCAGCCAGGCGAGGCTGGCCAGTGCTGCCGGCGCCAGGCGGAAGACATCCTGCTGGCCGATACCCGGGAGGGTATCACGGTAAAGGTGGAACCCATTGACTTTCCGCGCCAGCATGAAATCAATGGCATCCTTGCAGACCTGGATTTTCTGCGCCGGGGTTTTGTACGTATCAATTTTCCGATTAAGCGGCATGTGCAGTTCCGCCAGTATCCGTGTAGCAAAAGACGGATAATCCTCCAGGTCCGCGCGCGCCACCGTAACGGCGCCGGCATCGCCCCGGCAGAGCTGGTTCAGGCTCATCGCCCCGTAAAGCAAGCCCACCGGCCCCCCGCCCTGAACGAGCACCGTGTTGCGCCATGCCGGCTTGGCGCCGTAATGCAGCAGGTATCCCTGGGGATGGGCCGGGACCTCCGGCGCGCCGTTTTCCGATCGGAACCGCTCGACCAGTTCATGTCGGCTGCCGGCCAGCGCCAGGATCACCCGCAGCGCATCCGCATCCGCCCCGGCGCCGGTGCGGATCTCGCCCTGGAAGCCCGACTTCCGCAGGCATTTTTCAAATTCACCGGCGGCGATTGCGGCCTGGCGCACCCCGGCGCAGTCCGCAATGCTGACGGCACCGTTGGACGGCACGCGCACAACGTCGCCATGATCCAGCATCTTCCGCGGCAGCGGCAACACCAGCGCTGATTCCCCGCCCAATACCGCCGCACATGCCAGGCACCCAACCAGCAATCCGCTCCATTTCAGTTGCATTGGTCCTCTCCGCACGCATCCGCGCGCACACGTATTAAGGAAACATCATCAAACCGCGCTTCGCCGATACCGCTCATGCGCAATCCCAGTCTGACCCCGCGCCGGACGCGTTTTGGGGGCGGGCAAATCGCCGGCAGCGTAAAAATCCTTTCCGCCACAGTCCAGGCGCCAGCTTCATCCGCAAGTTCGATTTCGAAATCCGTGCGGGTATCATCGGCTTGGGTGACGGACAGGTATGCGGCGGCGGCGCAACCCGGGGCAGCCCGCGCCCGCAAGGCCAGTCGATATGTTGCGCCCGGCCGCAGTTGCAACTGATCCAGCCAGATCACCCAGTTGGCGCCCCCGGAATGCGCTTTGTCGGCCCGGATGACCGCTGCGTGGCCGCCATCCGGTTCGGGTAGCACCTGGGCTTGAAAATTCCCGTTCCAGGAATTGAACCACCAGCCTGCCGGCATCAGAATTTCACCATGCAGGGCGTTCTTGCCGCCGGCATCGCCGGTATGCGACCGGCACAACGTCTCGAAATCGCCGTTTGGCACCAGGTTGCCGTCCGCATAGGCCGGCTCGACCTCGCCATACTCCTGCGCGCGCGCCTGGAACGCCAGCCACGCGGCGCGGTTACACAGCGCGCGCAGCAAGGCCTGCAGGACCGGCGCAGGCGGCGCGGACATGAAATCCTGCGCCACGCGCACCACTATGCCGCGGCCAAAGTTATGCGCCGCCACACTGGCGCGGTACCCGCTGCGGAAGCGCGAGCCATGATAATCAAATACAAAAGACTCGGGCGCCTGGATGAATTGCGGGGGCTGGAACATGCCTTCCACCAGCGGCACGGCGCCATGCGACAGCCGCAGCATGGCCGATGGGCATGGTGTGTCCACGCCGATCCATTCGTCAATCTTCCAATCCCGCAGCGGCGGAGTCCAAGTCAACACGCGCAAACGCGCCGCCGCGGCGCCGAAATTTTCCTGGACACACCCGGTCAGCCGCGCCGCCTCCTCCGCCGCGCGCCGGTCGGTTTGTGGATTATAAGCCCCATCCTGGTCCACATCCACAAACCGCAGGAAATCGCCGCCGGCCACCAGCAGCCCGCCCGCCTGCACAAAACTCTCGATCACCGCCAACCCTTTGACGGACAACCCCGCCGGCGTGCCGATCAATATCTCCACCCCGCGCAAACTTTCCGGATCAACCAGTTCATCCTCCGCCACCACTTTGGATTCATCCGGCATGAAAAGACCGCGTACTCTCTCCGCCGCCGCTGCGCGCCCCGGACTGCTCAAAACCGCCAGACGCACAGCGGCCGAAGATTCCGCCATGGCAATCCAAATCAATGCCACCGCCAAACCAATCCGTAAAACAAATTTCATCCAGCAGCCTCCGCACGCACTTATGTACCTGCAAACACCATATTTAATTTGTATGGATTGTCAACTATATTTATCTTTAATGCTTTTATAACGTTTATATACAAGTTATTACGCTATTTATCAAACATTATTTCAACAAATGCCTGAGTCATACCTAATATATACTTGATTATGCCATCGAAATGACATAAATTTTGTTTTAGATTGATTGGCATGAATCTTTTTTCAGAAAATCCATGTGTATGTCGGCGCAAGCAGCCTGTCGTGAAATCATCAATTTGAATGGTGAATGGGAGTTTCTACCATGCGGTAGCGCGGGCGCCGATCTGCGCACTCCGCGCGAACTGCGGCGGGCCGTATGGAGCGGGATCCAGGTGCCGGCATATTACCGCGCGGACGGGTGGATGCGGTTCGGAGGGAGCACGCTGTTCAATTGCGGGTATCTGGAAAATCCCTACACGCCCCGCTATCCCGGCCTGATGCATTATGCCTGGTATCGCCGTATTTTGTACGTCCAATCCATCCGGCGGGATCAGACCGTTAAAATCTATTGCGGCGGCGTCGCCGCCCGGGCGGAAGTCTGGCTGAATGGCCGGCGGATCGGCGAACATACCGGCGCCTTCACGCCGTTCGCGCTGGATGCCGGCAGCGCGTTGCGCGCGGGCGCCAACGAATTGCTGGTGCGCGTCACCGGCCTGGATTATTTCAAACCGCAAACGCAGGTCAACTGCACTTGCGGCCGGCAATCTAAAACGCTTACCGGAGAGGGTAATATGGCGGGCATCTACGACGATGTCACCGTGTGCATCCTCCCGAAAACGCATATTGCCGACGTCTTCCTGCGACCCGCGCTGGACCGTCTGGATATTGACGTTGAAATTGCCGATTCGGGCGGCGGCGGCGGGTTGGCGCTGCGCGCGGAAATCAGTGACCAGGAAGGGCGCGCGGTGTTCGTCCAGGCCTGCGCCGGCGCAGTCTGGGAAGAGCGGCCCGGGCATATCCGTCTGTCAGTTTCCGATATCGATCCCAAGCCCTGGTGGCCGCATGCGCCATACCTTTACCATATCCAGTTAACTCTGATGCAAGGCGGCCGCGCGGCGGATCGCTGGGAAGGCCGACTGGGATTCCGCACGTTCACGGTGGATCGCACGCGCTTCATGCTCAATGGCCGGCCTTATTTTCTCCTGGGCGGCGATTGTCCGCCGCATGTTTACGTCCCGCATGACCGCGCCTACATCCGCAAGTTCATCGCCTGGATGAAACGCGGCGGCATGAATTTCACGCGGTTTCACACCGCCCCGGCCAGCCGGCACTGGCTGAACGCCTGCGACGCAGCGGGCATCCTGGTAGTGCAGGAATCCGGCGCCATGCACCAGGTTGCCCGGTCCGAAACATACCGCCGGGAACTGGGCGAGATGGTGCGGGCGGGGCGCAACCATGCCAGCGTGGTCATCTGGTCGTTGGGGAATGAATGCTCCTACCCGTTTACCTCGGGACACCTGCCAAGTTTCCGCGATTACGCCGCGGCTGCCGCGGTGCATGTCAAACGCCTGGACCCTACCCGCCCGGTAATTTGCGACAACCATGCCTTGACCGCCGAGGCCGGCGGCGATGTCGCGTCCCACCACGGCTATCCCGGCTGGTACACTTTCACCCGGCGGGCCATCCGCCGGCTGGATCCCCGGGAACCGTTGACGCCCTGGGTAAATTTCCGCGCCGGCCGGCCGCAAACGCCGGAAGACCGTAACGGCTTGAAAAAGTTTACCGCCCGGGAACCGGCCCTCATTTACAATGAATACCTTGCCGCCTACATCTCCAACCGTAACGTTTTTTTCCAGCAAGGCGTCCGCAAAAGACGCGTTGGGAAACCGGCGTCCGGCGCGCTGCCGGGCGTCTGCGCCCGTTTCATGGAGGAATTGGCCGTATTCCTGACCGAGCAAATCCGGCTGCTGCGCCGGAAGGACACCTGTGTCGCCGGCCTGGCGCCCTTCAGCCTCTTGAACTGGTTTCACAACCTTGGTTCGCGAAGATATCTCCGGCCGAAACCGATTTTTCACGCCATCGCCGCAGTCATCCGCCCGGTCATCGCGGTCATCGAGCCGGAACAACGTTACCTGCGCGCCGGCGAACCGCTGAAACTGCAAGTTTCCATCATCAACGACAGCCGCGGTTTTAAATCTGTAATCTGCCGGGACGCCGCGGTGATCGCGCAAAACGCGTCCGGCGCTGAACTCTGCCGGACGCCGCTGCCGGAGTTGAAAATCCCGCCGTATTCCCACCGGACCCAGGCCGTCATCCTCAAAATTGCCCCTGGAAGCCGCCGGCAACCCATGCGCTTGTCCATCGGGGTGTCCGCCGCCATTGTGGAAAACGGAACAATTTACAACCTTCGCAGCGCGCCGAAAACCGTGCATGTTATGCCGCCCTTACGCTGTCTCCCGGGTTATCGCAATCGTCCGGCGCTGCAGTTGCTGGGATCGCACCCCGCCCTGTCGGCATTTCTGGCGGCAACAGGCATCCGGGTTGACTCCATTGCCGCCGCCGGCCAGATTGATCCGAAAGCTCCGCTCTTGGTGGGGCCTGATGCTTTGCAGGCTCTGCTCGATCATCCGGCGCCGGTTCAGACGGCCCTGCGCGGCGGCTTGCGCCTGGCCGTCCTGGAACAAGTTGCGCCATTCAGCCCAGACGCGCCGGCGGCTTTAAACCTCGCCCCGCTCGCCGGGGCCCCTCTCTGCCTTCTGCGCGAAGTCAGCGACAACAACATCACCTTCTACGATTATGACGATTTTGTCTGGCTGGAACAACCGGCGCATCCCGTTTTTACCGGCCTGCCGCAGGCATTATTCCGCGATTGGAACGGCGATGGGATCATCATCCGCAGTTACCTGCAGCAAAGCGACGGAATCAGCCGCAACCGGAATCATTACGGCAAGCCGGAATACGCCATCGCCCCGCATCCGGCAGTCCGGATGCTGGCTTCCGCATATAACGATTTGCGCGACGGCGCCGTCGTGGAAGTCAAGCGCGGCCGCGGAACCATCCTGTTTTCGCAACTGGAAGTCACACGCCGCCTGCCGGACGATCCGATTGCCGTCCGTTACCTCCAAAACATCCTGCACTGGCTGCGCCGGGCTTAACCGCGGCTATTCCACCGCCATCGTCACCCGCGAAAGCAGGATGGATCCATCGAGGCGCAGGATGCCATCCATCGGGTAGTCCACGGCAAACCAGAGGTTGTATGTCCCGGGCGCCAGGAACATGTCCTGGGCCAGGATGACCGGCGGCAGGTTCATCAGCGGGCCCTGGTACGCCGGCCGGCAATTGGCCGGGTTGCCGTCAAACGGAATGAAGGCCATGGCGCTGTTCAGGTAATACCAGCGGTTCCCGTCGTGCGCATACGCCGCCACCCACCAGTCCACGTTATACCCGAGATATCCGGCGGGCAGGTTCATCATTTCCACGGCAATCGTGACGGGCGTAGCGGCGGGAATACGCACGTTGTCCCCCACCAGGCCGTTGACGCTGACCAGCGGCCCGACCACCCCGGGGTAGCCGCTGTCCGGTGCGCTGAAACCGCTCGCGCCGGCGGCGTTCACTGCCTTGATCCAGTAGTAATACGTGGTCTCGTTCAGCGCGGTCAGATCGTCGTACCATCCGAAGGCTGTCTGCCCGATTTTCGCGGCCACGCTGACGTCGCGCGTGGTATGGCGCCAGACTTCATACGACGCCGCGCCGGCCGCCCCGGCCCAACTCACGCGCACTTTGTCCAGGTAAACGCCGTCGCTGGCGGAGACGCCCGCCGGCGGAGCGGGCGCCGCCGCCTGCACCGTTATGGTGTTGGTCACATGCGCCGCCGCGCTCCAGTTGGCATCGCCCGGCTGGCTCGCTGCCACTGCGACCACGCCCGTCCCGCTGAAAGAAAGCACATTGGCGGCCGAGAGTGCCCCCGGGCCGGAAACCACGGTGAAGAATACCGGCAGCCCGGAAGAGGCTGTGGCCGACAGGGCCACCAGGCCGGTCACCGTCTGCGCCGGCACCGCCGGAAAAACAATTGACTGGCCGGCTTTCACCGCCGCCACCTGCCCGGTGGCCGCAATGGACTCACAAATCGGATCGGAGGCTTTCACCGCCACGACGGCAACCGTCCCGATTCCGCCGGTCATCCAGAGGTTGGAACCGCCGATGATCTGGCCGGGGCCGGACTGGACGGCAAATGTTATCGCGCCAATGCCGGAGCCGCCCGACGCGGTCAGCGGGTTGGTAGTGTTATACACCTGCGGGCTGGCCGGATTAAACGCCAGCGGAGCCTGGGGAACTTTGCTGACATTGAATATATTGATCACATTCGGCGCCGGATTCCAGTTGGCATCGCCGGGCTGGCTGGCGATTACCATGACCTGGCCCGTGCCGGAAAACACCAACGTAGTCGGGCTGACGAACAAGGCCGGGCCGCCCCCCAGGGCAAACGCGACCGGATTGCCCGAAGATGCGCTGGCGCTCAAATTAAGTTGGTTGGTGATGAGTTGCGCCCCGGGATTGGGGAAGGTTATGGTCTGGTTGGCTTGCGTCACCGTCAACGCCACCGTACGAAACTGCAACACACCCGTCGTAGCATTGGAAAAAACGATAATGTTGGTATATTGACCGGCGGGCAGGGCGGCCGCCGAGGAGTCAATTGATACCACCACCTGAGTGGATGCCCAGGGCGCCAGAACCGACCAGGTCGAAGTCACATTCACCCAGCCCTGGACGTTGAGCACCGACCAGGCGACAATGCCCGGCCCGGAATTGGTAATGACATAGACCTTGTTCGACGGGCTGAACGGCCCGCCGTAAGCGCCCTGGGCGGCCAGGCCATCCCAGGGAGTGACCAGCGCCAGGATATCCACGCCGGCCAGGGCATTGCTAAGGTTTGGAAGCGGGCCGATATTCCCGGACAGGCCGAAAGTTTGGGCATAGCCGCTCTGCACCAGGTTCGACCGCAACATCAGCGGCGGCAGGTAAAAACCGTAATTGGCCCGCGCATAACTCTGAATGGCGCCGGCAATGGCCGCCGAAAGCGCGCTGCCGCTGGAGGTTCCCGAAAAAGTGCGGGTATAATTATCGGTCGCCGAAGACCCGGCAAGGTCGCCGTAGGCCAGGGTGGCGACGCTCCAGTCGCCCCACCCCTGGATATCCAGGCGGGAGCCGTAGCACGAGAAGCTGCAGCGCGACCGGTTCGTGCTCTCACCCGCGCCGATCATGATCGCTCCCGAATCGCGCGTGGAGCGCTGGAAAATGCCGCCCCAGCCGGCGTGGTCCAGATCAAGCGCGCCATTGCCCGCCGGCTCGATGACGATCCGGCCCAGGGCCGTCGCATTGGCGATGGCGCTGTAAATATCCGATTGGACTTCGACCGGGCAGTAGTTGCTGAAGGTGCCGCTCCACTCCTGTTGCTCCAGCAGAATGACGTCGCCCGGTACGGTATGCGCCACGGCCTGGTTGATGGCGTTGGCTATCACCCAGGCCCCGCTGGAAACGGAACTGATCATCCGGAATATTCCCTGGTGAATGATCCCGTTCATGCCAAACCCGTTGCTGAGGGCGCCGCTGACGCCGACGCTGGCCGTCCCGTGGTCCGGCCCATAATTCGTGTAAAGATCGCCCCACAGCAGATTTGTCGGGCTCATCTGGAGGTCTTCGTGGCCAAAGGTCCAGTCATACTCGATATCAATCAGCCGAATCTGCGATCCGCTGCCGCCGGGCCGCGCCCAGGCAAAGAAGACGTCATAGCCATTGGTGGCCGCCGGGCCAAGATATACCTGGTTCGTCGAGAGATCCGCCGTCGGCGGCGGCACCGGGAGCGACCGCGCATAAGCCGTCTCCACCAGGGCATTGCTCCGCAAGGCTTCCAGCAGCGTGACCGCCGCCTGGTAATCCGGCACGGGAATATCGAAGAAAAGCGTCAAATCGGGCAGTGCTTCACCGGCATGCCTTTCCGCCGCCGCTCTTTCCATGTGCAATTCTTCGGGATGCCGGGTAAAGGTCGGCGCCGGCGCGCCGGCGCCGGCGGCGGCCAATGACGCCCGTAACCGCGTGACATCCGCGCCTTGTTCCAAGGCGGCGGATTGAAAAAACTGACCGTGGTCCGGCATACGCTGCACGGCGCTGCCATTATGGAATTTCACCACCACGACTCCGCCGTAACGCTCGGGCGCCGGCAAGATCACGGGCGCATCCTGCGAAAACGAGCGATAAACGCGCGCGCCGACGGTGTTCACAAGGCCGCCCGCCATCAGCAGCACCACCACCAACGCCACCCACCGACCAGGTTTCATGGTTTTCACGCCTCCATTTCAAAGACTGCGACTTCACCGGTTAGTATTTTAAGCGTCCATCAGCATTGCCGCGGAGCGGCAGGCCGGCATCGGTCAAGCGGCCGGGAACTGCTTGCCGGCAAACAAGTGAAATACCCGCTCCGTATGCTGGATTTTTGATCCAGGAAAGGGGGTTGTCAAGCGAATTATTCCGGCGGCGTGCCGCCGCATTTTGGCGTGGCTCAGAGGCTGAATTCATCCCCATAGCCGGGGACGGCGGTTTTCCAGCCGCGGGCTTTCCGCAGCGCGTCCGCAAAGGCGTTGGCGGCATCTTCCTCGCCGTGGGTGACGAACACCCGGCGCGGTTCCTGTTTGACGCCGGCCAGCCAGGCAAGCAATTCATCCCGGTCGGCATGGGCGGAAAACCCCTCGATGCGGGTTACGCGCGACTGCACATCGATGGTTTCGCCGAACAGGCGGACTTGCTTGGCGCCGTCCAGGATGATGCGGCCCAGCGTCCCCTGCGCCTGGTAGCCGACAAACAGAATGGTGCTCTCCCCGCGCGGCAGGTTGGCCTTGAGATGGTGCTTGATGCGGCCGCCGGTGCACATGCCCGATCCGGCGATGATGATGGCCGAACCGCGGATGCGGTTGATGGACTTGGATTCATCCGTCGTCCGGGTAAGGTGCAGGTTGGGAAAATGCTCCAGCAGTTTACCGCCCTGCAGCAAAGCCTTGGTCTCGCGGTCAAACAACTCGGGATGGCGTTTAAACACCTCCGTCACGCTGATGGCCATGGGGCTGTCCACGAAAATCTGCAAGTGCGGGATGCGGTCGTCCCGGATCAGCGCTCCCAGAAAATACAAAAGCTCCTGGGTGCGTTCGACGGCGAAACTGGGGATTACGATATTGCCGCCGCGTCCGACGGTATCGTTGATGACCGCCGCCAATTCCCCGGGAATATCCGCGGGATCGCCATGCCGGCGGTCGCCGTAGGTGGATTCAACCTGAATGTAATCGGCGTCCACCGCGGGGTCCGGATCGCGCTGAATGGGCAGGTTTTTCCGGCCCATGTCGCCGGAAAGGAGCACGCTGCGGGCTCCGCCGCCGGCTTCGCGCAGTTCCAAACGCAGGAATGCGGAACCGAAGATATGCCCGGCCTCGTAAAAGGCGGCCGTAACGCCCGGGGCGATTTCCACCGGCCGGCGGTATGGGGCCTCGCGCAAAAGGGCAATCGCTCTTTCGGCGTCCGCCACACCATAAAGCGGCTCGTAAGGGTATGGGCTGACCCGGCCTTCGCGTTCATGGCGCTGCTGCTTGAACTTGATGTCTTCTTCCTGCAGGCGGGCGGAATCCAGCATGATAATTTCCGCGATCTCCCGCGTGGCCGGCGTGCAGAAGACCGGCCCGGCGTAGCCCTCCTTTACCAGGCGCGGCAGCCGTCCGCAATGGTCGAGATGGGCATGCGTCAATACCACCGCGTTGAGCGCGTTCAAATCCTCCGGCAGCGGCTCCCAGTTGCGTTTTTTGAATTCGCGTTCCTGGTACATCCCGCAATCCACCATGACCCGGGCCTGGCTGGTGCTCAACAAGGTGCAGGATCCGGTCACATTCTTAGCCGCGCCGTAATATTTTATTGCGATTGACATTCCATCTCCCCTGCTTTGGCAGTGTGCCTGCGCCGGCCCGCGCCCTCAGCGGGAATCGGCGCCGGCCCTTCCATGTTCCGCGTCGTAATTCCGGATTTTTTCGCGGATCGCCGTATCGGCTTCCTGGTAAATCTCGCGGATATCCGGGTCGTTGAAATTATAAACGCGGTCTTCGAAGCGCGTGGTCGGCAAACGGTCAAACAGGCGCTGGCGGGCGCCGGCGATGTCCTTGCCGTAAATGTGGTAGGAATCGGCCTGCCAGTTCATCCGCCCGAGCCGGAGCTCCTTCTGCCGGCGCCGGGCCACGGCGGCGGCGATCACATCGCGGTTGAAAAGGGTGAAGCCGAACATGTTCATGAAGTTGGCGCCCCAGGCGTCATTGCTGCGGAACCGGATGTTGCAATTCAGCCAGGCCACCCCCTGGTCATCCTCCACGATCCGATACCAGATGGATTGCAGGCAGGGCGGATCGTAGCAATCCAGGTCCAGGTTCGGCATCCAGGTGATCATCTGCGCCTGGCGGGTGAATGGCTGGTCCGCCAGTTTGGCGATGACCCGCTCGATCTGGTTGATGTCCATCGGCCCGGCCCACACGGATTGGCCATCCCGCTTTTCCCGCCACTGGCCGTAATGCTGTAGACGGCCATGGTAGGTGTATTCCCAGCGGGTATCCGCGGGATCGTTCAAATTTTTGACCCAGTGATCCTTGATTCCCTGCACTTCCAGCACGTATTCATGCAAATCCTCAATGCCGCCGGGAAAGGCCTTGTGGATCATCGGGTCGGCCAGCGGGTCCAGGATGGTCATGTTCATGGTGCAATCCAGGCTGGGCGGATCGCCCGGCTTGTCATATTGCGTGCGGAAAGCGATGCCGTGTTCATACAAGGCAATCAGCGCCTTCTCATAAGCCTCCGCCAGGCTGCGTTCACAGACCGTGAGTACCGGGATATTTCCCTGCATAAGATTGCTCCCTGTTAAAGCCCTGGATTTATTCCACAACCACCGTCACATGATCGTATAAAGCCTGGCCGCCCAGGTTCAGAACGCCATCCATCGGAAAATCCACGCCAAACCAGAAATTGTAGGTTCCGGGCGACAAGATAAATCCGTCCAACACCGCGATGGCCGGCAGGTTGCCCAACACCCCTTGATAAACCGGGCGGCAGGCCGCCAGATCGCCGTTGAAAGGAATCCATTGCCGGGCGTTGTTAAGGTAAAAACATTCGCCGGAATCCGCAAAAACCGCCACCCACCAGTCCACATTCACACCCGCATAGGCCCCCGCGTAAAGTTCCACCGTCACGGACACCGGCGCGGGATAGCTGACGTTGACAGCATGCGCGAGGCCGTTGGCCTTGATCGCGGCGGCGGGGGGCGGATTCCAGAGCGCCGTCGGACGCCCGCCGAACGTCGGCCCCCACCCCATGCTTCCGGCCAGGTAATAAACGGTCGCATTCCCGGCATTGGTAAACGCATTCACGCCCACGGCCGGGGCATTCCCCCAAAAAAATGCGCCAGTCAGACTGGAGCAACCGCCGAAGGCGACATCGCCAATGGCGGCGACACCGCGCCCGACCGTAACCCAACCAAGATTGGTGCAACCGGAAAACGCCCCCATGCCGATATTGGTGACGCTATGGGGAAGCGTCATCCCGGTCAGGCCGGCACAACCGGTAAACGCCTGGGCTTCGATCCCGGCGATGCCCTCGGCCATGGTCACATTCCGCAAGCCGGTGCAGCCGGCGAAGGCCCAGTAGGCAATGCGGCTGACGCCGGCCGGAATGATAATATTGGTCAAGCCAGCGCAACCTTCAAACGCCTGGTAACCGATCTCGGTAACACTGTCAGGCAGCGTGATCCCGGCCAGGCTGGAGCAGAAGATGAACGCGTTTTTCCCGATGCTGGCGACGCTGTCCGGCAGCGTCACGCCGGTCAGGTTAGTGCACCAACTGAAGCCGCCCAGCCCGTTGGCCGGCCAGGGGGCATACGCCGCGCCCCCGATGTTGGTGACGCCGGCGGGGACGGTGTAGCGGCCGGACTTGCCGCCCGGGCATTGGACCAGGACCGTCCGGTCCTGGTTGAACAAGACCCCGGCCAGACTGCTATAGGCGGGATTGCCCGCAGCCACCGTAATGGCAGCCAGGCGGGCGCACCGGCTGAACGCCATTTCCCCGATATTGGTCAGGCCGGCCGGAATCGTTACCCCGGTCAGGCTGGCGCATTCGTAAAAGGCAAAGTCTCCCAGGCTGGCGACACCGCTGCCGATCGCAACGCTGGCCAGCCTGAGGCAGTAATTGAACGCATCATTCCCGATGACGGCAACGCTGTCGGGAATGACCATGCCGGCCAGGTTGGTGCAGCCCCAAAACGCCTGTTTGCCGATCCCGGTGACGCCGCCGGGGATCGCCACATTCGTCAGGCTGTCACAGGAATCGAAGGCATAATCCCCGATGCTGGTGACGCCCGTGGGGACCGTGTAGCCGCCGGCCCGGCCATCCGGACAGAGGACCAGCGTGGTCTGGTCCTGGTTGAACAAGACCCCATCGAGACTGCTATAGGCCGCACTCCCCGCATTCACCGTGATGGAGGTCAGGCTGGAGCAGTAATCGAACACCCCGAACCCGATGCTGTCGATGCCGCTGCCGATTGCAACGCTGACCAGGCCGGTGCAATCCTTGAAGACATAATCCTCGATATAGGCGACGCTGTCGGGGAGCGTGACCCCTGTCAGGGTGGCGCAGCCGGCAAACGCGGCATAGCCGAGGCCCACGACAGGCCGGGTGTCAAGGGTGGA
>CAZYXU010000037.1:0-27963 GCA_964650945.1 uncultured Verrucomicrobiota bacterium
GGCCGGACGCCGGCAGGACTTCCGCCGGGGATCAGCCGGCGGCATTTATTTTCAACTCACGGCCGGAAATTTAATTGTTACGGCTTCCGCGCTGGGTTTGATATTCCAGAATTCTTCCGCATCGGATTTTCTGACAAGCGGATTGACATAATGGGCGCGGATTGTCTTGATTGTGTCACCTAATAGTGCTGCGGTCAATCCGTCGTTTTGGTGCATGGCGTAATGATAAGTTGCGGTTGTGTGCCGCATGATGTCTTTGGAGTAGGGTATCCCGCTCTTACGGCACAAGGAATTGAATGCGGTGCGCCCGTAATAAACCGGGCCGTGCTGGCGCCTGAACGGCATAAGCCAGGCAATCAGATTGTCAGATATGTTTACATGCCGGCCTTGCCGGAGCTTGTCCTGCTGGGCGGTTACGGTGATAATTTTGGCGTCCAGGTCAATCTCGCGCCAGTCAAGCGGACCGTGTTCTGATTTATCGCCATGCAATTCTGTTGGGCGTAGTCCTGCAAAAATGGCAATCGCAACATAGGGCACAAGCTCGGGATATTCGCTTGCGGCCGTATCAAGCAGACGGCGGGCGTCTCGGATGGTTAAAAACGTAATCGGCGTTTTGTCCACGGCCGGCCGGTCAATCAACTGAACGGGGTTTTCAATCAAAATCCGTTTGCGGACAAAATACTGGAAGAAAGAATTTAAATGCCGCAAATAACTCACGGTGCTGCGCTTGGTGATCTTGCGCCGGCCAAGCCAATCGGCCAAGTCACGCTCGCGGATGTCATGCAGATGGCGCGCGCCCATGTCTTTGATCAACATTTGCAGTTTATCCCGGTATCCCTGAACCGTAACCTGCCGGCATCCCTTAGCGGCGCGGGATTGAACAAAAATTTCTACCGCCTCGGCAATGGTGGGGCGCTTGCCGTCTCTCGGGTTGTGGTCAATGAAATATTGGGCGGCGGTTGCAAGGGTGGCGGCGCGGTTAAGTATTCTGATTGCCGCCGCTGCGTCCAGCAGGTCGTCGGGCGTCAAGTCTTTGGCCTTTATACCGATCTGGCGCTGCAAGATTGCCTCGCGCTCGCGTTTAATTTCAATTTGCTTGCGGGCCGTCTCGGCATCTCTACGGGTTGCGCATGATTGGCGGACCCGTTGACCGTTCTTGTCGTAATAGATTAATAAAAATCCGTGGTATGTTTTGCCGTTGACCGTGCTGGTCCGTTTTAGTATGCTGAATTTTGTTTTTGACAGCATGGCATAATATCCTTTTGACAACATGATTTATATTTCTAAAGCAAATTCTGTCACAAAACTGTCACAAAGTCAAGAAAAAAGATTTTTTAGCAACTCGGGATTATTCGTAAACGCTTGATAATAAACGGTTGGAGGGATGGCAGAGTCCGGTTGAATGCGCATGACTCGAAATCATGTGTGCTCGCAAGGGCACCGGGGGTTCAAATCCCTCTCCCTCCGCCATGCATTGATTAATTCGCTTGCGGTCCCGGGCGTAGCGTCGTACAAGGAGATCAAATGGCAACGATTGGAATTGAAGAAATCATGGAAATCCTGCCGCATCGTTACCCGATGCTGCTGGTGGACCGGGTGCTGGAATGCGACGACAAGGACCGCATCGTGGCGATCAAAAACGTCACCATCAACGAACCTTTCTTTGCCGGGCACTTCCCGGGACGCTCGATCATGCCGGGGGTTCTGCAACTCGAAGCCATGGCCCAGACCGGCGGGATTCTGCTCAGCCGGCAGACCGGCATCAAGGGCCAGGTTCCGCTTTTCATGGCGATTGACAAGGCCCGTTTCCGCCGGCCGATCGTTCCTGGCGATGCCATGCGGATTGAAGTAACCATGTTGAACCGGCGCGCCCGGGTGGTGCGTGTCCAGGGGCGCGTGCTGGTGGACGGCCAACCGGCTTCGGAAGCCGAATTGATGTTCATGTTCACCACGGAAAAGGCCGGGGCATGACCCAGATTCATCCCACCGCGGTCATAGAGTCCGGCGCCAAGCTGGATACCGATGTGGCGGTCGGCGCTTATGCGATCGTCGGTCCGCATGTGCGTTTGGGCGCGCGGACGCGCGTCATGCCGCATGTTTTCCTGGACGGGCATACTACCATCGGCCCCGATTGCGTGATTTTTCCGTTCGCCAGCATCGGCTCGCAGACGCAGGACCTGAAATTCAAGGGCGGCGTAACTTACGTGGAAATCGGCGCGCGCACCACGCTGCGGGAATACGTCACTGTCAACTCCGGCACCAACGAGGGGGATGTGACGAGGGTGGGCGATGGGTGCCACATCATGGCGTATTCGCACGTGGCGCATCAGTGCACGGTGGGCAACGGCGTGATCATTTCCAATGCCGGCACCCTGGCCGGGCATGTGACGGTGGAGGATTTCGCGGTGATCGGCGGATTGTGCGGGGTGCATCAATTCGTGCGCATCGGCCGCATGTCCATCATGGGCGGTTGCTCCAAGGCCACCCAGGATATCCCGCCCTACATGATGGCGGACGGCAATCCCGCCGGCGTGCATGGCGTCAACACCGTGGGGTTGCAGCGGCGCGGCGTCGGGGAGGAAGCGCGGCAGCATTTAAAGACGCTCTACCGGATTTTGTACCGGGAAAACCTGAACACCCGGCAGGCGGTCGAGAAAATCCGTCAGACCTTGCCGTTGATCCCGGAAGTTCAGCATGTATTGGAGTTTGTGGAGGCCTCGGAACGGGGAATAACCCGCTGATGCACCGGAATCGTCATATGCCGGCTCTCTGCCTGCTGGCGGCTGCCTGCCTGCTGCCGGCGCTGGCCGCCGATCCGCCGCCGCCGGCCGCAACCAACGCCACCTTCGTCAATTTTAATTTCGACCAGGTGGATGTGCGTTTTCTGGTAAAACTGGTGGGCGATATCACCGGCCGGCGGTTTGTGGTGGACCGCGCGGTGGAAGGCAAAGTGACGGTGGTGACTCCCGCGCAAATTCCCGCCGACGAGGTTTACCCGTTGTTGCTGGCGGTCCTCGATGCCAGCGGTTTTGCCGTACTCGATCAGGATGGTATTTATCGGGTGATCGCGCGCGAGCGGCGCCCCATCCCCATGGCGCCGGTGCTGGCGCCGGGCGTTTCGCCGGCGGGCGCCGAACTGGTCACCAAGGTGATCCGCCTGACGCATGTCAGCGCCGCCGAGTTGCGCCGCATGCTGGAGCCGATGGTGGATGGCGGCAAAACCGGCGCGCTGGCCGCGCTGGAAACCACCAACCACCTGGTGGTGACCGATACGGCCGACAATATCCGGCGCCTGGAAGCCGTCATCGCCCAGATTGACCAGCCCGGCGCCGCGCGCATCACGGAGCTTTATCCCTTGCACCATGCCCTGGCGCGCAACATGGCGGATGAATTGAACCAGGCCATCAGCGGCTTGCGCGCCCGGGCAGATACCGAGGGCGAGCGCATCCGGCAGCGGCTGGCGCGCAGCGAGGGCGCGGGCGCCGCGCTGGCCGACGCCGTGGTCGTGGCCGCGCCGCATTCCAACAGCCTGATCCTGGCGGGTACGCCGGCGCAGGTGGCCGAAATCAAGCAGTTGATCGCCCGCCTCGATGTGGAACCCCAGGCGGTCAGCGGGCACTTGCAGGCCCTTTTCCTAAAATACCTCTCGGCCGATGATGCGGCCAAAAGCCTGACCGCCCTGCTGGCGCGCAATGCCGATAAAAACGCCGAACGTTCCACGATCGCGATCGAAGCCAACCTGGCGAACAATGCCCTGATGGTGGATGCCGCCCCGCAGGATTTTGAAATGGTGCGCAAACTGATCGAGAAACTCGATCTGCCGCCGCCCCAGGTGCTGGTGGAGGTTATGATCGCCGAATTGACCATGGGCGAAGGCCATGATTACGGCGCGGAATTCATGTCTTCCGCCAGTCCGGAACAGGGCTCCACCGTCATTGTCGGCGGCTCGCGCGTGAGCGAGGGGGAGGACCGGCTGCTGGCGGAAGTGGTGAGCGGCGTGGTCCCCCAGGGGCTGACCTTCGGTTTGGCCAATGGCAGCTATACCGATGCGAACGGGAATGTTGTGCCGCGCTTTCCCTTTTTGCTCAACGTCAATGCGCTCAAGTACGATACGAATTTCAAAATCCTGTCCAACGTTCCGCTGTGGGCGCAAAACAACCAGGAGGCCAGCGTCACCATCGGCAAAAACATCCCGATCCTGAAATCAACCATCGAAGGCGGCTCCGGCACGGCGCGCGATGTCATTGAAAATATCGACCGGATTGACGTGGGGATCAAGTTGAAGGTCACGCCCCAGGTCAATCCGGAGGGCGAGGTTTGCATGCGCCTGAATCCCAGCATTGAGGCCATTCTGGAAGCCACTACGGACGGCAAGGCGTTCACCCCGACCATCGCCCGCCGGGAAGTGACCACCACCCTGACCGTACCCAGCGGGGAGACCATTGTCATCAGCGGTCTGATCCGCGAGGATAATGTCGACAAGGAACGGCGCGTCCCCTTCCTGGGGTCCATCCCCCTCCTGGGGTGGCTCTTCCGTCATTCCGTCAAGGCGGTCGAGCGCACTAACCTGCTGATTTTTGTCACGCCCACCGTCGCGCGCACCCGCGAAGAAGCCGCGGCCCTGACCAGCCGCTGGCGCGCACAGGCGATCGGCGACGCCATGCCGCCGGCCGTCTCGCTGCCCCCAGTGGCCGCGACCAATGGTCCGGCGGAGTGATGCGCGGATTTGCGCTTGACATGCCGGCCCTGCTCCTGCGATATTAAAACAATTTAACCCCGGGGGGATTTGCGATGTTCGGACTGCCTTTTGCCCGCGAAGTATTGCCTTTTTTTGTCGGCGCCCTGGCTTTGTTTGGCGCGCCCGCGCTGTTGTGCTGGCTCTTTAAAAAACGGCGGGCGGCCGGCGTATTGCTGGCGCTGGCGATCCTGTCGGCCGGCTATATGCTTTATTTTTTCCGCGATCCGCCGCGGACTCCGCCGGACGATCCGCGCCTGGTGCTGGCGGGCGCCGACGGCCGGGTGATGTCGGTGACGCGCGCCGTGGAAAAGGATTTTATCAAGGGGCCGGCCGTCCGCATCAGCATTTTCCTTTCCTTGTTCGACGTGCACATCAACCGCGCGCCGATTGCCGGGCGGGTGATGGCCCTGGGCTACCACCCGGGGAAGCGGTATTTCACGTTTCAGGAAAAATCCTCGGAATATAACCAGCATAGCACCATTTTGATTGACGGCGTGGAAACGCGCTGCCTGGTCAAACAGATCGTCGGCCCGGTGGCCCGGCGCGTGGTTTACTGGCTGAATTTATATCAGGACGTGGATGCGGGCGAGCGTATCGGCATGATGAAGTTCGGGTCGCGGCTGGATATGTTCCTGCCCGCGGAAGATGTCGAGGTGCTGATCCAGCCCGGTGCGAAAGTGCAGGCGGGGTTGACGCCGGTCGCCCGTTTGATTACCCCAGCCGGAAAAAATTGAAAGGTTGATTATGACTTGGCGCCAATTGTTGCCCACGGCGGTCACGCTGTCCGCGATGCTCTGCGGTTTTTTCAGCATGCTGCTGTCCCTCGAAGGCCAGGCGCATTTCATGCTGGCCGCTCAATTCATCATGCTGGCCATGATTTTGGACGGTTTGGATGGCAACCTTGCCCGGCGCATCAAGGGCACCAGCCCCTTTGGCGCCGAACTGGACACTTACGTGGACATGACCGCCTTCGGGCTGGCGCCGGCCATCCTGATTTACCAGGTTTCCCTGCAGACTTATATCGGCTGGCGGGTCTTGATGACCGCCATGGTGGTGCTGTCCGGCGTCATCCGCCTGGCGCGCTTCAAGGTGGCGGACACCCAGCGCGGCCAGGGCGGCTATTGCGGGCTGCCGATCACCGCCAGCGCCGGCTGGGTGGCGATTTTCGTCTTCCTGGAGGAGGCGGGCGTGCTGGGTGGGTTCTTTCAATTGAATCAAGGGCCGGTGGCCCTGGTCTTTCTGGCGGGCGTGGTGGCGATGATCACGCTGCAAGTCTCGAATGTCCGGTATCCCAAACCCACGAAGGCGCTGGGGGTTTTTGTGCCATGCGTGGCGCTGGTGGCCATGCTGTTTTTGCGCGATATGCGGCTGGCGCCGGCTGCGGCGCTGGTGATGCTCTTTTTTGGCGTAATCTACGTTGTGTTCGGTCCCATGTTTGTCAGCTTGCGCAAAAGGCGGCATTATGCAGCACCCTGATCATGCGCCGGCCGTCGCGCTGGCGGGGCTGCTGGACCAGTTGGCCGAATATGTCGGAGATTTAAAGGAGTCCGGCGTGGTTGAAATTTACCGCTCCCGGCCGGCGGCGCAGGGCGCCGCGGCGGTTCCGCTCCCGGCCGCCCCGCCGGCGGCTGAAACCTTAACCGCCGCCACGGAAACCGCGGAAACCACGGCAGCGCTGGCGCGGCTGGCGGCGGAAATTTCACGCTGCACCCGCTGCGGTCTGCATCGGACCCGCACCCGGACCGTGCCCGGACAGGGCCATCCGCACCCGGAATTGATGTTTATCGGCGAGGCGCCGGGCGAAGATGAAGACCTGCAGGGGCAGGCGTTTGTCGGACGCGCCGGACAGTTGTTGACCAGGATCATCGAAGCGATGGGGTTGACACGCGACCAGGTCTTCATCGGCAACATCCTCAAATGCCGTCCGCCGCATAACCGTAAACCCGATCCCGCCGAAATGGAAGTCTGCCTGCCTTTCTTGCGGGCGCAGATCAAGGTATTGCGCCCCAAGGTCATTGTGGCGCTGGGCGCTACGGCGGTGGAGGGCTTGCTGCAGCCGGGGCCGGATTTCCGGATATCCCGCGTCCGGGGCAAGTGGCTGGAATTCGACGGTATTCCCCTGATGCCGACATATCATCCTTCATACCTGCTGCGCAACCCCGCCGCCAAGACGGATGTCTGGGTTGATATGCAGGCGGTTCTGCAACGGCTGGGGCGCAAGCCGCCGCCGCGAACCAGTTGATGTCGGGGTGTATCAATGCGGATCATGGTGGCGTGTGGCGGGACCGGCGGGCACATCTTCCCGGGATTGGCGGTGGCCGGGGAACTGCGCGCCCGCGGCGCGGATGTCACGATTTTGCTGGCTGGCAAAAAGGTCGAACGGACGGCCCTGGCGGGGTGGGATGGGCCGGTCATGACCGTCCCGGCCCGCGGCCTCGCCGGGCATTCCCCGGGCGCGGTGCTCTCGGCGGCGTGGTGGATGTTCAAGGCCTTCCGGCAATGGCGCCGGCGTCTGCGCGCGACGCCGCCGGATGTTTTGCTGGCCATGGGCAGTTATGCCTCCGGCGGGCCGGTCTGGGCCGCCCGCTGCCTGGGCGTGCCGGTGGTGCTGCATGAGGCCAATGTCATTCCCGGCCGCGCCGTGCGCTGGCTGGCGCGCTGGGCGCAAGCCGTGGCGCTGGGATTTGATGAGACGCGCGCGTATCTGCGCCATCCGCGCCTGGTTTTGACGGGCATCCCCCTCCGCCGGCCCAAGGCGGCGGCCGCTCCGGATGATCAATTGAACGCCTTGCAGCCGGACTGCTTCACCCTGCTGGTCATGGGGGGCAGCGCTGGCGCCCGCCGCCTGAATGAAATTATTCCCGCCGCGTTGGCGCAACTCCAGGCGCAAGGCCGCCTTCTCCAGGTAATCCATCTGGCCGGCACGGCGGACGCGGAAACAGTGACTAGGTTTTACGCGCAGAATCCAGGCAATCCGCCGGCCGCGGTCTATCGCTTCCTGCACGACATGCCGCAAGCCTACCGGCGGGCCAGCCTGGCGGTCTGCCGCGCCGGGGCCGCGACTTGCGCCGAGCTTTTGCAGTTTGGCGTTCCCGCCTTGCTCATTCCATATCCCCATGCCGCCGGCGACCACCAGATGGCCAATGCGCGGGCCATGGAAAAATACGGCGCCGCGGATGTGCTCGCCGAAGCCACCGCCGCCAGCGCCGGCCTGGCGGATTACATCGCCAGGGCCATGGACGACCCGGCACGCCTGGCGCGCATGCGCCAGGCCGCCCTGGCGCACGCGGCGCCGGATGCCGCCGCGCGCGTGGCGGATTTGGTGATGGAGATTGCGCAGCGCCATGCCGGGCAAACGGCTTGATCGGCCGGCTCGTTCGGATCGGGCCGGCCTGGGGAAAAACGATGGACCCTTACAGCAACCAGAATCGCGATGCGGATGTGCTGATGCGCCTGCTGGCGCGCGGCCGCGGGCATGTGCATTGCCTGGGGGTCTGCGGCGTCGGCCTGGCCGGACTGGCTTTCCATCTGCGCGCCGCCGGCTGGACGGTCACCGGCTGCGATGCCGCGGCGGGCAGCCGCATGGCCGCCTGGCTGGCGGCCCGCGGCGTGGCGGTGTTGGCGGGGCATGCGCCGGAACATCTGGCCGGGGTGGATTGGGTGGTCCACAGCGCCGCCGTGCCCCCAGACCAACCGGAACTCCAGGCCGCGCGGGCGGCGGGTTTGCCGGTATTCCGGCGCGGCGCAGTCCTGGCCGCCTGGCTGAGGGGCTGGACCGCCGCGGCCGTTTGCGGCACCCATGGCAAGACGACCACCGCGGCAATGCTGGCGCAGATTCTGCGGCAATGCGGCGCCGCCCCGGCCTGGTGCATCGGGGGCGAGTGCCCGGCCCTGGACGGCGTGGCCGGTTTGGGCGATTCGCGGATTTGCGTGGCCGAGGCGGATGAGAGCGACGGCACGCTGGCGGATTACACGCCGGATGTAACGGTGTTGACCAATGTGGAGTTTGATCATGCCGAGCACTACGCCAATCTGGATGAATTACGCGCGTGTTTCGCCGCCATCCTGCGGCAAACCCGCCGCCGCGTAATTTATTGCGCGGATGATCCCGGGGCGGCGGCATTGGCGGGCAGCTTGCCTCACGGCATCAGCTATGGCTTTACCCCCGGCGCGGCCGTGCGGGGCGCGGACTTGCGCGATGACGGCCGGATGCTGCGCATGCAAATGACAGCGCCCGGCGCGCCGGCGGCGGAAATCATCCTGCCGGTGGCCGGCCGCCACAATGCCCTGAATGCGTTGGCCGCCTGCGCCGCGGCCCAGGCGCTGGGTTGCGCGCCGGCGGCCGCCGCCCGCGCACTGGCGCAGTTTGTGCCGGTGCGCCGGCGATTCGAAACTATTGCGGCCCGGGATGGCGTCCGCGTGTTTTCAGATTACGCCCATCATCCGACGGAGGTGGCGGCGGCCATCAGCGTCCTGTGCGGTTTGCCCGCAGTCCAAGCCGGCGCCGGCGCGCCGCGCCGCCGGCGGGTGGTGGTGTTCCAGCCGCATCGCTACAGCCGCACCCGCGCGCTGGCGGAAGCCTTTCCGGCGGCGTTCGCCGGCGTGGACGAGTTGCTGCTGGCGCCGGTTTACGCGGCGTCGGAATCGCCCGTCGCGGGCGGCACGATCTGGGATTTATACGCGGCCTTCCGCCGGGCGCCTGCGGCGCCGCCGCGATTGCTGGCGGGGGAGTTGCCGAAGCTTTGGGAATATCTGCGCCGCGCCCTGACGGCCGATGCCGACCTGCTGGTACTGGGCGCCGGCGACGTGGAAAGGCTGGCCGGTTGGGCGGCGGCGTCCTTGGTGCCGGGGCAATCCGGGACGGACTTGAATCCGCTGTACGGCTGGCAAACATCGCTCGCGCAATTGGGCTTGAGTGCGGCCACGCGCTGGCAGACTTGGGAAAATCTGGCGGCATGCACCACTTTGCGCGTAGGCGGCCCGGCGGATATCCTGCTGGATGCCGGCAGCCTCCCGGATTTGACCGCTGTCCTGCGCTGGGCCGCCGCCAATAGGGTGCCGGTGACCTGCCTGGGCGCCGGCAGCAATGTGCTGGTCAGCGATTTGGGAGTGCGCGGGCTGGTATTGCGCCTGGCGGGGGATGATTTCCGCCAGGTACAACGGACGGCGCCCGACCAAATTCAGGCGGGCGCCGGGATGCGCCTGGCGGATTTGACCGCCTGGTGTGCGGCGCAAGGCCTGGCCGGCTTGGAGTTTTTACACGGCATCCCCGGCACGCTGGGTGGCGCGTTGCGCATGAATGCCGGCGCCTGGGGCGCGGAGATCGGGTCCCGGGTTTTGCAGGCGCATTGCCTGGATCTGACCGGCGCGGCCAGCATGATCGCGGGGCCGGACTTGGACTTTGCCTATCGCGCCTGCCGCGCTCTGGAATCGAAGTTGGCGGTGGCGGCGACCTTGCGGGTGGACCCGGACGCGCCGCCGGCCATCCGCCGGCGGCTGGCGGAAATCGCGGCGCGCCGGCGCCGGCAGCATTGGGGCGCCTCCGCCGGCTCCGTTTTCCGCAATCCGCCGGGTGATTACGCCGGCCGTTTGCTTGAAGCCGCCGGCTGCAAGGGGCTCAGCGTGGGGGGCGCCCGCGTGGCGGAAGCCCATGCCAATGTGATCAAGGCCGACCCGGGAGCCACGGCCGCGGATGTCCGGGCGCTGGTGGAAATCGTAAAAAAACGCGTGCAATTCCGTTTTGGTGTTGAGCTGGTGCGCGAGATAGTATATTGTGACTGATATGTGTGCGAATATCGCGGTTTTAATGGGCGGTTTTTCCAATGAACGCGAGGTTTCTTTGCGTTCCGGGGCGGCGGTAGCGCGCGGTTTGCGCCAGGCCGGCTACACGGTGGCGGAGGTGGATATAGTCGGGCCGGACTTTGTCATGCCGGCGGATGTGTCGGCGGCATTCATCACCCTGCACGGCGAGTTTGGCGAGGATGGCGCCATCCAGGAAAGACTGGAAGCTTTGGGGTTGCCCTATACCGGATCAGATCCCGCCGCCAGCCGCTTGGCTTTTGATAAAATCCTTTCCAAGGAAGTCCTGATCAACCACGGCGTGATGACCCCGGCGTATGAAGTCCTCCGCCCCGGCAGCCGCCGCTCCCTGCCTTTGCCGGCGGTGGTCAAGCCGCCCCGGCAGGGATCGAGTTTCGGCGTGCACAAGGTGTTGCGCGAAGCCGACTGGGCGGCGGCGCTGGCGGAAGCCATGGGTTATAATGGCGAAGTCCTGGTCGAGGAATTCATTCCCGGGCGCGAGTTGACGGTGGGGATCGTGGGCGGGCAGGCGCTGCCAGTGATTGAAATCCGGGCGCCCGACAGCAATTATGATTACCGGGCCAAGTACACCAAGGGCGTGACGGAATATCTCGCGCCCGCCCCCCTGCCGGATGCAGTTGCGCAACGCTGCCAGCAGATGGCTTTGCGCACCTTCCAGGCGCTGGGCGGACGCGGCTTCGGCCGGGTGGATTTGCGGCTGCGGCCGGACGGCGCTTTGTACGTCCTGGAATTGAACACCATCCCCGGCTTTACCGAAACCAGCCTGCTGCCCAAGGCGGCCGCCGCCGCGGGACTGCCTTTTGCGGCTTTATGCGACCGCATTCTATGCCTGGCAATGGCCGAGACGCCGGCGGCGGTTTAGTTTTTTTGGGGGACGCGATGTTTTGGCAGAGTAAAAAACAATCCAGCCGCGACCGCCGCGGCATGCGGCGCCGGTCGCCGCCGGAACGGCCGTCAATCCTGCAAGTTTCCATGCGCCGCGGCGGCAAGCTGGCGTGGAATTGGCGGAAGGTTGCGGCGGCGACGGTTTTAGTCCTGGCGCTGGGCACCGGGCTGGTGGTTTTGTGGATGACTTTCCGGATGATCAGCAGTTCGCTCTTCCGGGAAAATCCTTTTTTTGTCATTCGCGACATCCGGCTGGAATGCCCGGAAATTGAAGTGGCGCGGGCGGATGTGCTGGCTTTCTTGCCGTTTCGCGCCGGCGACAACCTGTTTGCCGCCAATCTGGCGGACGCCCGCCGGGCGATGCTTTTAAAATTGCCGAAGCTCAAGGATGTCGAACTGTCGCGCCGCCTGCCGGACCAATTGCTGGTGCGCGCCCGTGAACGGGTAGCGCTGGCCCGGCTGAAAATGGAAGGCTATGCGCTGGCCGTGGATGCGGAAGGCTGCGTCCTGGGTTTGTTGGATCCCAGCCGCCGGCTGCCGTTGATCACCGGGCATGACCTGGCGGTGTTGCGGCCCGGGATGGATCTCTCCGGGACGCCGGTCATGGCTGCCCTGGATGTTCTGAGCGTTTGTGCCGGCACCCCCGTGGGGCGGCATGTGCAGATTGCCCGGGTGGATTTGCGGTCCCCGGAAGAATTGGATTTGCTGCTGACGGACGGCGCGCAGGTGCGGCTGGCCTGGCGCCAGATGCATGCGCGCTCGACGTTGTCGCGTGAATATCTGGAGCAAAAACTGATGCGGCTGGCGGACATCAAACGCCAGGGACGCGCTTTTAACAGCCTGGATATGACCCTGGATAATAATTTTCCGGCCCAGTGATGGAGTGAACATGTCTATTCCGCCGGTGGTGGCGTTGGAAATCGGGACTTCAAAAATCTGCGCGCTGGTGGGCGAGGCCCGCGAGGACGGCAACATCCTCGTTACCGGGCTTGGTCAATGTTCTTCCTGCGGCGTGCGCAAGGGGATTATCATCGATCTCGAGAAGGCGGCGGAATGCGTGCGCCTGGCGGTGCGCGGCGCGGAGGAAAGCGGAGGCGTGGATATCCGGGCCGTCAACCTGGTCGTTACCGGCGGGCATATCCAAAGCGTGGTCAACCCGGGCAGCGTGCCGGTGTTTGACGCCTTGCGCGGCGTGACGCCCGAGGACATCAACGAGGTGATGCACATCGCCCGCACCATCAATTTGCCGCATGACCGCGAGGTGCTCCACTCCATCGCCCAGAAATACACGGTGGATAGCCAGCAGGGGATTGTCAATCCGGAAAAAATGCAGGGCAGCCGGCTGTCGCTGGACATGCTGATTGTGCACGGCCTGCGGAATTTGCTCAGCCAGTTCGTCCATGCCGTGCAATCGGTCGGCCTGGAAGTCGCGGATATCGCCTGCAGCGGGTTGTGCGCCGCCTTGTCCACGCTCACCCCGGAACAGAAGGAGTGCGGCGTGCTGGTGATTGACCTGGGCGCGGGCACCAGCAGCTACCTGGTGTATAACGACGACATCATCACGGATATCGGGGTGCTGGCGGTGGGCGGCGATCATGTGACCAACGACATTGCCATGGGGTTCAACCTGCCGATGAAACGGGCGGAAGCTTTAAAAAAAGATTCCGGCACCGCCCAGCTCTTGCATACCGGCGCGCCGTTCCAGCGCATCACCATCCCCGCCGAAGGCGGATTTGCCGCGGCTTCCATCTCCGCCACCGATTTGTATACCATCATCAACGCCCGCGTGAGCGAATTGTTTGAAGTCATCCGCCGCGGTCTGGATGACCGGAATTTGCTGCAATCCCTGGGAGCGGGCGTGGTCCTGACCGGCGGCGGTGCGCATCTCAAGGGGATCGCCGGGGTGGCGGAGCGGGTGTTTGACATGCCCTGTGCCATCGGCAAGCCCAAAAATTTCAGCGGCATGGCCAATGCCTACGAGGGCCCGGAATACGCCGCCTTGCTGGGAATGGTCCGTTATGCGATCAAAAACGCGCGCCGCGCCCCGCCGCCGGGTTTTTGGCAAAAAGTATCGCGCTGGATGGGACGGTGAAAATTGAATAAGCCGGAGACACGCATATTGATCGTCGGGGTGGGGGACGGCGGGTGTAACGCCCTCCTGGCGCTGGCCAAAAACTGGCCCGAGCATCCGCCCTTGTTGGCGGTCAACACGGAACTGCGGGAATGGGACGCGGATGCCGGCGTGCAATTCCTGCAGATTGGCGCGCGGCACCTGCGGGGCTTGGGAACGGGCGGCGACCCCCGCATGGGCCAGCGGGCGATGGAGGCGGATTTGGCGTCCCTGCGTCCCTTTCTGGAGCAGGCTGGATTGGTCTTGCTGGTGACGGGACTGGGCGGCGGAACCGGAACCGGCGCGGCGCCCCTGATCATGGCTGAAGCCCGCCGGCTCGGCGTCTTGACCCTGGCGCTGGCCATGTTGCCGTTCGATTGCGAAAGCCGTCGCCGCCAGGAACAGGCGGCGCAGGGGCTGGTGGCGCTGCAGGAGGCGGCAGATGGCGTCGTTTGTCTGCCAAACCAGCGCCTGTTGGACGGCGCGGCGGAGACGACCGGCGTGGACCAGTTGTTTCAGGAGGCCCACCAATTCCTCTGCCAGTGCCTCCAGGCGCTGTGGCGCATGCTGGAACGCCGCGGCGTGATTAACATCGCTTTCGCGGATTTGTGCGCGCTGGTGCGCGCCGGCAACGGGCGCTGCCTGATGGCCTGCGCGGGCGCGGATGGCGCAAACATGGCGGAGCAGGCGGCGGAATCGTTGTTGCGCCATCCCCTGCTCGCCGGCGGCGCGGCGCTGCGCGGGGCGCGCGCGCTGCTGTTGAATATTTCCGGCGGGCCGGACCTGACCCTTCGAGATGTCAAGCTGGTGGTGGAACGGCTGTCGGCCCAGGGCGCTGCCGATTCCCTGATGATGACGGGCATGGTTTGCGATCCGGCGCTGCTCGGCCGGCTCTGGGTCATGGTCCTGCTGGCGGAGGATGCCGGCGGCGCCGCCGCGCCGGTTCCGGCGGAAAGCCCGGCAGCCGCAACGGCCGCCGCGCCGCGCCGGAAGGCCACGCAACTCAGTTTGTTCGGCTCGAATGTCACCGGCCGGTTTGAAGGGGTTGAGCCGACAATCATGGACAGCGAAAATCTGGACAAACCCACCTTCATCCGGCGCGGATTGCCGATCCAGAAGTTGCGCGATGCCACCTCGTAGGGCCGTCGCCAGTCGCACGCCGGACCGCCGTGCCGGAAATTGATTGCCATGGAAAACGCCGAAATCAAACTTTCAATCGTCGTCCCGGCCTACAACGAGGAATCCCGCCTGGGCCGGATGCTGGACGCTTATCTTCCTTATTTCCAGAAAATCTACGACCAGGATTTTGAATTGCTGGTGGTAGTGAACGGGTCGCGCGATGCCACCGAAACGGTGGCGCGCTCATTCATGGCGGATTACCCGCAATTGCGCGTGCTGGTGGAGGAACGCGCCATCGGCAAGGGCGGGGCGGTGATGCTGGGATTGACGCGCGCCCGGGGCGCTTTGATCGGTTTTGTGGATGCCGACGGCGCCACGCCGCCGGCGGCCTTTAACGCCTTGGTCGGGCAAATCGGCGATGCCGGGGCCGTGATTGCCTCGCGCCGGCATCCCCGGTCGCAGATCAGCCCGCGCCAGCCGCGGGCGCGCCGCGCGGCCTCGCTCCTGTTCAACTGGCTCGTGCGGATTCTATTCGCCTTGCGCATTTCGGACACCCAGTGCGGCGCCAAGTTGATGACCCGCGCCGCCGGCCGCGCGGTCTTGCCGGCGCTGGGCGTCACCCGCTGGGCGTTTGACGTGGACCTCCTGTTCCAGTTGCGGCGTGCCGGTTTCACCTTCATCGAAGTCCCCACCGTCTGGCATGATGTTTCCGGTTCGCGCCTGAACATCCTCCGGGCTTCCCTGGAAATGTTCGTGGCCATGGTCCGCCTGCGCCTGATGTATTCGCCCCTGCGCTGGGTGGTTGATGTCTACGATCGCACGCTGGGCAAATGGATTCATCCCGATGATTTTAAGCGGTAAAAAGGCCTTGGTTACCGGCGGGGCGGCGCGCATCGGCCAGGCGCTTTGCCTGGCCCTGGCGGATGCCGGCTGTGATGTCGTGGTGCATTACCGGCGGTCGCGCCGTGCGGCCGAGGACTTGGCCGCGCGCATCAGACGGCAGGGACACCGGGCCGTGGCGCTGTCGGCCGATTTGACGCGCCCGGCGGATTGCCGCCGCCTGATTGCCGCGGCGCGCCGCAAATTGGGCGGCTTGGACATCCTCGTCAATAACGCCGCCGTCTTCAACCGGCGGCACCTGCGCGATACCGATGCCGCCGTGATGCGCCAGACCTGGGCGGTCAATCTGGCTGCGCCGTTGCTGTTGACGCGCTATTTTGCCGCGCAGGCCAATGCCGGATGCGTCATCAACCTGCTGGACCAGCGGATTGTATCCAACCGCCATGACGCCCTGGCATATTCGCTTTCGAAGAAGGCGTTGGCGGATGCGACCGCCATGGCGGCCCTGGAATTGGCGCCGGGCATCGCCGTCAACGCCATCGCCCCCGGGCCGGTGCTGCTCCCGCGCCGGCCCGGGGAGCGCGAGCCGGCCGGCGTCCTGCCCCTGCAACGCCGCCCGACGCCGGCAGACCTGGCCGCGGCGCTGTTGTTTCTGCTGGGGAGCGACGTCATCACCGGCCAGGTGATTTATGTGGATGGCGGCCAGCATCTGCTGGGATCGCCGGTCTAAGCGGCGCTCGAATGCGATTGCCCTTGTCGCGCGGGCAGAGGAAGATCCTCCATCCTTGCATCAGCATCGCCGACGATGTATATTTCTTACCGATGAGCTCCGATTGCTTACATTTGGATGGCTTGCTGCTGGATTGCCGGATCGGGGCAACGCCGGCGGAACGCCGGCGCCCGCGCCGGCTGCTGGCGTCCGTGGCGCTGACCTGCGATCTGGCGCGGGCGGGCCGGTCGGATTGCCTGGCGGATACGGTGGACTACGCCGCCTTGGCCACCCGCCTGCGCGCCGTGGCCCGCTCCCGCGACTGGGTCCTGCTGGAATCGCTGGCGCGCCGGCTGGCGGAGGAGTGCCTGGCGGAACGGCGTATATCGGAGGTCCGCGTGCTGCTGGCCAAGCCGCGGCCCTGCCGGTATCTGGCGCGCGCCGCCGTGGAAATAACGCGCCGGCGCCGCCCCCATCGCCCGGAAGGTTGACGGCATGTCCGATTCTACCCTGTTTTTCAACGGAAAAATATATCTCCTGGATGCGGCGGATACGGCGGCGTCATCTTTGCTGGCACGGGACGGCAAGGTGGCGGGTTTGAATTTATCGCCCCTCGAATCGGCCGCCCTGCCGCCGGATGTGGCGCGGGTGGACCTGCAAGGCGCCGCGGCCTTACCGGGTTTGATTGACACGCATCTCCACCTGCCCACGCTGGGGGATGTCGCCCAGGCGGCGTTTTTATTCCAGGCGCGGTCGGTGGCGGAAATCCTGGAAGCGTTAAGCCGCCAGGCGGCCCGCCGGCCGGACGGCGCGGTTGTGGGATACGGGTCTAATTTCCGGGCCGACTTGCTGGATGAAGGCCGGTTGCCGGCGGCGGCGGAATTGGACCGGGTGGCCGCGGACCGGCCGGTCCTGATGTTCGACGTCAACAAGGTCATCGTCAATTCCTTTGTGCTGGCGCAAATCCCGGCGCCGGCTGCCGCTGCGGCCGGCGCGGCGGATTATCGCCATGGTCTGTTTTTCGGTCCGGCGCGCGGACTGGTGCCGGCGGAGTGCTGGAAGTTTCCCAGGGATGAACGGGTGCTGGAGGAAAATATCGCCGCGGGTTTGCGGATTTGCGCAGCCCAGGGCCTCACCCGGATAGTGAACGCCAATGTCAACCTGGAACAATTACGGGTGCTGCGCCGGCTGAATGACCAGGGGCGGCTGCCATTGAAAGTGCAGGTGCTGATGTTCGGCGTGACCCCGGCGGAATTGGCGGCGCAGGGCGCCGCGCCCGGCAAGGTTGAGGGCCGGTTGTCTTTTGGGCCGATCAAGTATTTTTGGGACAGTTTTGTGATGCACAAGACCGCCTGGATGCATGCGCCGTATGCCAATGAGCCGGGAAATTACGGCGCGCCGCGCATGCCGCCGGCGGAATTCCGCAAGGTGTTGGCGGCGGATTTTGACGCCGGCTGGCCGGTGGCCGTGCATTGCACCGGCGACCGGGCGCTGGATGAGTTGGCGGGCATGCTGGATGCGGAGCGATCCCGCATGGCCGGCCTGCCGCGCAGCCACATCATCCACGCCTACTTTCCATCGCCGCGCGCCATGGAAATTTTCCGGCGGCTGGCGGTCGGTTTGGCCGTGCAGCCGGGCTTCATGCGGTGTTGGGGGGATACACTCTTCGAGTTCCTGGGCGCGGAACGCGCGCGAAGATTTCTGCCATTGCGCAGCCTGTTGAGCAGCGGCGTGAACATCGGCGGCGGGTCGGACGCCCCGATCAACTGGCCGGATGCCCGGGCCGATATCGCCGCCGCCATCGCGCGCCGCACCGCCGGCGGCCGGATTTTAGGCGATACGGAAAATTTATCCGCGGATGAGGCCGTAAAAATTTACACCCAGGGCGCCGCCCGACTCGCCGGCTGGGAGGATGAAGCCGGCTCGTTGGCCGCCGGGAAATGCGCCGATCTGACCGTTTTCGACCGGGATGTGCGGTCGTCTAACGCCGATGAAATCGCCGCATCCCGGATCTTAATGACGATCGTGTCCGGTGCGCCGGTCTATACCGGTTCGCAACTTCCCGAGGCCGGCGGCATCTGCGGATAACAACGGCCGCCCCGCGCCGTCGGGACCGTTAACCATCATCATGCCGGCTGAAAGAAATTGACATCCCGGCAGGGATGTCATATTAATTTCAAAGCAATGCAAGCAATCGTTCAACAAGCCCGAGAATATCTGTCGCTCGGCAGCGAATCCGAGCGCGCGGAACTGCGCGCCGGGTTGCAGGACGTTCCGCCGCCGGATTTCGATGAAATCGTCGCCGCTTTGAAACCGGTCCGACCGCCGCGGCCGGCCACCGGCTGGCAGCTCAGCCGCGCCTTCCTGTCGCCGGGTTTGGCCGGCAAATATCCCGACCAGCCGCTGACCGTCTATGTGCCGCCGGATTACGATCCGGCCCGGGCGTATGGACTGCTGCTCATGTTGCATGGCGGGGGGCGGGGCGGCGGCGATGGCGGCCGGCACTTTTACGAGCACCAAAACCTCAATGATTTGCTGGAGGGCAGCGGTCGGATCGTGTGTTGTCCGTCGGCCCCCCCGCATCCGCGCAGTTGGGCCCGCTGGCATCTGCCCGAGGCGGAACCGTACCTGGCGGATGTCATCACGGAGTTGGAAAGCTTTTATAATATTGATCCGGACAATGTCATTTTGGGCGGCACTTCGATGGGCGGCATGGGGGCCAATCACATGGCGCATCGCCTGGCGGACCGGTTCGCCAGCGTTTTCAGTTCGTCCAGCCACTGGGACCTGGCTTACTGGCCGGCGTTGATGGGCACCACCATCTGGATTTCACAAGGCATCAACGACGCGGTCATGTTCCGGCGCCGGCATGGGACGGATATCGAATTTGCCCGCGCCGCCAAGCTGCGTCTCGACCAGGTTGGGGTGGCGAATTTTTACCGCGAACATTCCGGCGGGCACCCGCTGCTGGATGCCCGGCCGGCTTTGTATGAATGGCTGAAATGGAGCCGGGATCAAAGGCGCAACCCGTATTATCCCCGGGTGGTGGCGGTGACGCCGCGCGGCTTGACGCCCTGGAGCGACTGGCGCCGGCACAAGACCCCAGCGGTGGCGGCGCAAAACCACACCGATTTCCACGATCTGGCGGAGGCGCCGCATGCGCGCTGGGTGACGATTGACGAGGTGGGCGACGAAACCATCATGTTCGACATGCTGACCATGTCGGATTGCCGCGATGCCGTGGAGGATGATTGGAATAATATCATCTTCACCGTCCGCCGCAAACACGTCCCGGGCGGGGCGGTGGATGCCTTTATCCGCGACGATGGCGTGATCGAGGTCACTCCGAAAAATGTCAAGCGCTTCACGCTCTGGCTGCATCCCCGCATGGGGATCAATCCTGATGATGTGCGCATCATGGTCTGGGGCCGCGAGCGTTTCCGCGGCCGCCTCCAGCCCAGCCTCCCGGTGCTGCTGGATTCCTACCGGCGGCGGCGCGATTGGGGACTTTTATATCCCGCGCGCATCTCCATCCGCGACGAGTCCGGGGAATGGGCCACGCACGATCAAATCAAGGTGTCGGTATGATCGGGAAGAAGAATCAATTCGCCCCCCTGGATGACTTCAGCGCTGCGCCCAAGTATGTCCAATTGCGGGAACGCCTGGAAGCGGTCATCCGCGGCGGCGATTATGCCGTGGGCGATAAGTTGTGCACGGAAGCCGACTTGAAAAGCCGCTATGGTTTAAGCACGGCGACGGTGACGCGCGCGCTGGCGGACCTGGAGCGCCGCGGCTTGGTTACCCGGCGGAAAGGCGCGGGCACGTTTGTGGCGGCCCGGCATGCGCCGCCGCGGCAATCTTCTTTCGGCGACCGGACGTTATTGATTTGCGGCATGCCCGCGCATCCGGATTTAAAGCGCACGGATACAAGCTGGTTTGTCACATACGAAATCCATCGCGGCTTGATCAACAGTTTTGAAGGACGGGTGCGCCTGATCGGCTATCCGGAATTGTCCGGAGAACTTGATGGCCTGCCCCCGGCAGCGTCATCCCTGATCATGCTCGATCCGCCGGAATCCGCAGTCCAGCAGGCCCGGCGGGCCAAATTGCCCTGGGTGGTGATGCGGCCTTTCGGCGTTGTCGGCCAGGTTCCGGCGAACACGGTCACGATCGACCGGCTGCGCGGGGTGGTGGACGGCATGACTTATTTGTTGCAACAGCTTGGCCATCGCGCCATTGCCCTGGTTATTCCGCCGCAGGATACTCCCCGCCATGCCGACCGGGTGGCAGGTTATGCGATCGGTTTGCATACTTTTGGCATCCCTTACAATGAAAAACTCGTCGTGCATGCGCCGTATGGCATGGCGGAGAACGGCTACGCGGCCATCCTGGAGTTGCGGCGGCGGCGGGTCGAATTTACCGCGGCTTTCGTATCCACGGATATCAAGGCCCTGGGGGCCATGGAAGCGTTGCAGCAAGCCGGCCTGCACATTCCGCGGGATGTGTCAGTGCTGGGATTTGACGATGCGCCAGGCGCGGAACATGCCCAGCCGCCGCTGACCACGATCCGGGTACCGCGTTTTGAACTGGGGGTGGAAGCTGTGGCCATGCTCAAACGGCGCCTGCAATCTCCCGACGAAGAAATCCCGGGAGTGGTGCTCAACAGTCGGTTGGTGATCCGGGGATCATGCGGACCGGCGCCCGCGGGTTAAATGCTGTAGTCGCCGCACGGTGTGCGGCATTCCGGTCCGGCGCCAGCGTGATAAATACTGTAGCAGCCGCACGGTGTGCGGCATTCCGGTCCGGTGCCAGCGGGCAGATGCCGAACGCCGTTCGGCTACTACAGGTGCGGCACCAGCGGGCAGATGTCGAACGCCGTTCGGCTACTACAGGTGCGGCGCCAGCGGGTAGATGCCGGACGCCGTTCGGTCGCTACAGGTCCGGCGTAGGCGTCATTCTTCGCGTTCGGCCATGATGGCCAACGCCGCGGGGATGAGCCAGATTTGCGCGACTTGGACGATATTGTCCGGATAATCGCCCAGTCCGTAAATATGGATGTAGAGCAGCATCAGCGCCGTGCATCCCGGCCATAGCCGGGCGCCGAAGGTTTCTTCCCGGTATATCCGGCATGCCAGTTGCCAGACCAGGATCCCCCATGCGGCCAGGTGCAGCGCCAAGCCCGCCAGTCCGAACTCGAAGAATAATTTCAGCCAGTATTGGTGGGGATGCGGGTAATAAAAATCCGCCGCCGGCGGATCGTCCCGGTAATAGATGCGCGTGAAATTGCGCTTGCCGTAGCCATGCCCGAACCAGGGCCGCTGCCAGGCCAGTTGCCAGGTGTGTGCCCAGACGATGTCCCGCTGGCTCAGGTTGCGCCGTACCCACTCTTTGAATTGCATGATTTTTGCCGGTAGTGTGTCGGCCGCGGCGGCCGCGGAGGGTGGCGCGGCGCCGGCGGTGTTGCCGGCGGTAAAACGCCGGTTAATTATTTCCGCATGGCCGGCCAGCAACAGGCCCAG
This sequence comes from uncultured Verrucomicrobiota bacterium, assembly GCA_964650945.1. GTDB lineage: Bacteria > Verrucomicrobiota > Kiritimatiellia > JAAZAB01 > JAAZAB01 > JAXGPF01. The sequence continues at coordinate 21,741 of CAZYXU010000037.1, forward strand.
GCACAGCAAGGTCAAGCCCCAGGCGATTTTGCGGCGCGCGCCCGGTAGAAGCCCGCCCATGCAGACCAACGTCAGAGCCAGGGCGGCCTGCGGGCCGCGGGAGGCCAGCACGACCTGGTAGGCAAGCGCCAGCACAATGCCGGCCAGGCAGGCCAGTGCGGGGCCGGGTCGGCGCCGGCGCCATTGCCAGAAGAAGTAAAAATATGCCAGGCCTGCCAATCCTGCCATCATGCTGGCGACATTGCTATGATTCAGGATGAAAGGCTGGAAGGCATGGGCCTTGGCCAGGATGGCCGGACCCAGCCGGCAGCCGAGACGGACGAGATCGAAAGCCAGCGTCAATATGATGGCATTGGCGCTGTACAGCAGCGCCCTCTCCAGTCGCGGCCGGGTATTGAAAATCACCGGGATGGCGAAGGCGCCGGCGAAAATCTCCAGAAGTCCGCTGAAATCACGGAAGGATGCCGCCGGCGCCTGGGAAAACGGCAGGGTCACCAGCATATACAGGGCGGTTGCGGCGAAGGCGATGCCGGCCGGCTGCCGCCAGACCGCCAGGCCCCGGCCCGTCCGCCAGACGGCGCAAATGGCGTAAATTCCGGCGCCATAAACCACGATATCCTGGACCGCCTTGGATGAAAACGTCCAGATCAGCATCGCCAGCGCGGTACCGGCGGCGGGTTGCAGGTATTTCAGCGGCACGTTCATACTTGTTTTATATTTTACGGTTGAGTCTCTTTTAACTGCTTTCAAAAGTTGACTTTTGAAAGCAACTCATTTTTTCCGTTCGATCATCATCCGCGCCAGTTCGCGCAATGGGGCGGTGTCGCCCGGTAGTTTGTCAAGGGATTGCCGGGCGGCATCGGCCAGTTGCATGGCGGTTTGGCGCGCGGCATCCAGCCCATGGACGGATACCCAGGTCATCTTGCCGCGCTGGGCGTCGCTGCCGCCGGCCTTGCCTAATTGGACCGCATCGGCGGTGGCGTTGAGGATGTCGTCCACGATTTGGAATGCCAGCCCGATCTGGTTGCCGTAGGCCGTCACTGCCGCCAGGGCCGCCGCATCCGCGCCGGCGGCGATGGCGCCCATGCGGGCGGCGGCGCGGATCAGGTCGCCGGTCTTGTGTTGGTGAATGAAATCCAGCAGCGCGGCATCCGGCGGCAGGCGTTCGGCGGCGATATCGGCCGCCTGGCCGGCAATGACCCCGCGGCTGCCGGCCGCCTGCGCCAGTTCCATGCTCAGTTGATTGGGCGGGTAGGGCGCCGGGGCCGCGGTTTCGGCCAGCCATTCGAAAGCCAGGGTCAGCAGGGCGTCGCCGGCCAGGATGGCATGCGCCTCGCCATAGACCACGTGGAGGGTTGGTTTGCCGCGGCGCAGTTGATCGTTATCCATCGCCGGCAAATCGTCATGGATCAGGGTGTAGGTGTGCAAAACTTCCAGGGCCGCGGCCGGCAGCAATGCGGCCGTATCGCTCCCGCCGGCGGCGGCCGCCGCCGCCAGACAGAGCAGTGGCCGCAAGCGCTTGCCGCCGGCGAAAACGCTGTACCGCATGGCGGCATGGAGCGGCTGGGGCGGGGTGTCAGCCGGCGGCAAACGCTGTTCGAGGATGGCCTGGACGCGGCGGGTTTGATCTTCGAAGTATTTTTGCATATGCGTCGCGTGCATTTGCCGGGATTGCGGAATCGCCGGTGTACCATAATGTTAATTGAAATATTCTAAACGGGGTGTTATTATATCCGCCAAAACGGCTATGGGAAGGTAAATATTTTGTCCAAACAAATCACTATCCATTGCGCGCAGTGCGGGCATGCCAACCGCTTGGGCAGCCTTTTTTGCGCGGCTTGCCGGGCCCGGCTGGACCTGGCCGCGGAATCGCCCGGCTTGGCACCGCCGCGGTCTTTGCGACGGAAAATCTGGCCGGCGCTGTTCCTGGGCGCCCTTTTGCTGGCCACCGGCCTGGGGGTGCTGGTGTTTTGGCCGATGCGTCCGGCAGGGATGGCCGGCGCGCCGGCTGCCCGCCAGTCGTTCCAGCGCAAAATACAGATTTTGCGGGATGGGTCCGGGCCGGCGCGGCAAATTTTTACCGCGGCGGAAATTAACGCCGGCCTGGCGACGGCCTTGACGCGCTTTCCTGCCCCCCACTCAATCTGGACGCCGCGCTTAAGCGCCGTGGGGGTGGCGGTCAAGCCCAGCGCCTTGATTGTGGAATACACGTCGCAACTGGGGCCTTTCCCGGTGCGCGATTTGCGTCTGGGCCCGTTTGAATTGAGCGGACGCTTGATCTATGCTTACCATCCGGATACCGGGTTGCGCTTGCATCGCGCGTGGCTGGGACATTGCTATTTGCCCGGCCCGCTGGCGCGGCTGGCGGCCTGGCCAGTGCAGCCCTTTGGCATGGCGGCGGCGGCGGCGATCGTAACGCCGGGGCGCGCCCTTGAATTAGGGCTTGAGGATGGGAAAGTTGTGGCGCAGACCAAATAGCGAAAGGCGGACATCATGGCGTCATCGGGCGGCAAACTGCAGACTACCGTGGGTGAAATCGCGCCCCTGGCGCTGGAATTTACGGCCGGTGAGGATGTGATCCTTGACCGGCAATTGGTGGATGCCGATTGCATCGGCACGGCCGCGCACGTGATCATGCTGGCCGGCTTGCCGTTGCGCCCGCGCCTGTTTTCACGCGCCGCTGCCGCGCGGGTTGTGGCGGAACTTGCGCGCATCATGCGGCGCGCCCGCCAGGGTCTTTTTGAAATCACCATGACCGACCAGGATGTGCATCTGGCGGTGGAACGCATTTTGACGGAACGCCTGGGCGAACTGGGACGCCGCGTGCATACCGGCCGCAGCCGCAACGACCAGGTGGCGGTGGACTTGCGCCTCTTTGCCAAGGTGCAACTGCTGTCCGCGATGGAAGAATTGCTGGACCTGGCGGAGGTTTTGGCGCGCTTCGCCCGCCGCCATGCCAATGTGCCGATGGTGGGGCGCACCCACATGCAGCCGGCCATGCCCAGTTCCGTGGGCTTGTGGGCCGGCGCCTATGCCGAAGGTTTGCTGGAAGACCTGGCCCTGTTGCGGAGCGCTTATGACTTGAATGATCAATGCCCGCTGGGATCGGCCGCCGGCTACGGCGTGCCGCTGCCGCTCGACCGGCGCCGTACGGCCGCTTTGCTCGGCTTCGCGCGTCCGTGCCATAACGTTATGGGCGCCGCCAATGCGCGCGGCAAGCTGGAATCGGTGATCCTCATGGCGCTGAGTCAGACGATGCTGACCATGTCGCGCCTGGCCCAGGATTTGATGATTTTCAGCATGCCGGAATTCGGCTATTTCCGCCTGCCGGCGGAGCTTTGCACGGGCAGCAGCATCATGCCCCAGAAAAACAACCCCGATGTCCTGGAATTGTTGCGCGCCCGTGCGGCGGGAGTGCTGGCGGATGCCTTTGGCGTGGCGGATATGGTCAAGGGACTGCCGGGCGGCTATAACCGCGATTTGCAGGAAACCAAGGCGCCATTCATGCGCGGCTTCCAGGTTGTCCGCGGCAGCCTGCGGGTGATGCGGCCCATGATCGCCGGCCTGGCGGTCGAGCGGCGGGCGTTGCTTGCCGGATTCACGCCCGCTGTGTTTGCCGCCGACCGCGCCCTGGAGCTGACGGGGCAGGGGATGCCCTTCCGGGACGCCTACCGGCATGTCAAGGCGCACCTGGCGGAATTGGAAAACGCCGATCCGGCGGCGGCGATTGCGCGGAAGACGCATTTGGGCGGAACGGCGGGATTGGATTGGGCCTGGCTGCAAGGCCGGATCAGGCAGGAAAAACGTCTGGCGGCGCGGCAACGCCGGCATTATCGGCGTAAAATCGCCAAACTGATGACCCCCTGACATGCACACCGCCATTGACATTCAAAACCTGGTCGTGGAATTTCCGGCGCGCCATGGCCGGGTGCGCGCGGTGGACGGGCTGAATTTGCGCGTGGACCGCGGCCAGGTCTTCGGTTTCATCGGCCCCAATGGCGCCGGTAAAACCACCACCATGCATGCCCTCCTGGGCTTCATCGCTCCCACGGCTGGCACGGTCCGGGTGTTTGACTCGGATGTGCGGCAGGCGCTGGCCCGCCGCCGCATCGGCTACATGTCCGAACATACGGATACCTACCGCTTCCTGACCGGGCGCGAGTTGCTGCGCATGATGGGCCGCCTGTTTGCCATGCCCGAAGCGCAAGTGCGCCGGCGGGCCGATGAACTGCTGGAACAGGTCGGGCTGGCGGGCGCGGCCCGGCGCCGCATTGCCGTCTACTCCCGCGGCATGCTGCAGCGGCTGGGTTTGGCGCAGGCCTTGATCAATGATCCTGAATTGGTGATCCTCGACGAGCCCACCAGCGGCTTCGATCCACCCGGCCGGATTGAAGTCCGGCGCATCATTGAAGGCTTGCGCGCGCGCGGCTGCACGGTGTTTTTCTCCTCCCATGAATTGTCGGAAGTCGAAAAAGTGTGCGATCAGGTGGGGATCATTGTCGGCGGCCGCCTGGCGGCGGCGGGCGCGATCGCGGACCTGGCGCGGCCCGGCCAAAGTCTGGAACAGTATTTTCTGGGACTGCTGGCATGAAACAAATCACGACCATCGCCGCGATTGTCTGGCTGGAAATGTTGCGGCGCAAGGATTTATATGTCTTGTTGATCCTGATGACCGCCTTCCTGCTCGGCATCATGGCGCTGAATATTTTCGGCCTGGGCGGGATGCTGGGCTATGTCAAGGAAATCGGCCTGCTTCTGCTCTGGATTTGCACCTGGTATTTAACGGTGAATTTCGGCGCGCGCCAGTTGCCGCGGGAGGAAGCCCAGGGCACGATTTTTACCCTGCTGTCCAAGCCGCTGACCCGCTGGCAACTGCTCGCCGGTAAATGGCTCGGCGCCTGGGTCGGCGGGGTTGCCGCCACCCTGGCCTTTTATGCCTTGCTGGCGGGCGTCGTCGCGGCGCGCGGCGGGGGCTTTGCCCCGGTGACGTTTATCCAGCACGGGATGCTGCATGCGGCGCTGCTGGCGGTGCTGGCGGCTTTGGGCATCCTGTTTTCCACCTGCATGAACTACGACGCCGCGGCTTCTTTGACGTATGTCTGGAGCTTGGGCGCTTTTTTCCTGGCGCCGCGGCTGCCGGAACTGGCCTTGTACGCAGCCGGGCTCCGGCGGGACCTGCTCCTGGCGCTCTATTTCGCGCTCCCGCATTTGGAGGTTTTTGACATGCGCCTGCGCCTGGCCTACGATTGGCCGCCGGCATCCTGGGGCGCGGTGGCGCTGACTCTGACTTATGGCGCGGCCTTGACGGCGCTGCTGCTTTCCCTGGCCTGGCTGATTTACCGCAACAAACGATTCACCCGCGCCGCGCAGTTTTAAGCCATCCGATCGCATGCGCAAATTGACGATACATCCGCTGGTTTGGATCGCCGCCTTGTGGCTGATGGTTTTCAGCCTGGCGTGCCGGCTCCCTGTGCCGGCCGCCGGGATGGATGCCGCCGCATCCCGGGCGGCGGCGGGGACGCCGGTGGTGGTGCGATTGCTGGGCGGAAGCCGGTCGGCCCTGGGCGGGCAACTCTTTTTAAAGGCCGACAACGTATTTCATAAAGGGGTGAAAGCGCCGGCGCCGCGGGCGTTTGACGATTGGTTCAGCGCTTTGCGCGAAGCCATTGCGCCCCGGGTGCAGCAACATCTGCATGGCGGGGATTTGCGCGAGGTGCTGCCCTGGTTGTATTTTGCCGCGCGGATGGACCCGGCCAATGTCACGGCGTATGTCGTGGGCGCCTTCTGGCTGGCGGAACAACTGGGCCGGCCCGACCTGGCCGGCGCATTGCTGCGCGAAGCCCATCGCCATAACCCCCGGGATTACCGGATTTTTCAGGAGCAGGGCCGGCTCTGGCTGCGCGGCGGCCGCCGGGAGGCGGCGGCGCAGGCGCTTGATGCCGGCCTGCGTATCTGGCCGCGCCCCCTGTCGGAAGCCGACCTTGAGGTGCGGATGGATCTGGCGCAAATGCAGATGTATCGGGCGGTCCTGGCCGAGTTGAACGGGGAAACGGGCTTGGCGCTGGAATTGTATGAGCGTATTTTGAAAAACTTTCCGTCGCGCTCCGGCGCGCGCGCGCGGGCTGATGCCTTGCGGACGGGCCACCCGGCCCAGCCGCCGGCGGCGGCCCTTTTAGATAACTTGCTTGCACACAACCGGCTTATATGCGAGCATGACCATGAC
>CAZYXU010000038.1:0-27233 GCA_964650945.1 uncultured Verrucomicrobiota bacterium
CCCAATAAACGGCTTGCAAAACGGTAAAAATTATTTAAACTGCTTGCTTCTTGATGGTAGTTTTTTCAGCCGCACAAGGAGCACGCACCACCATGGATGAAATTCTGCAGCAGATCGGCGCATTCGGGCTCGTGCCCATGATCAAGATTGACCAGGCCAAGGACGCGGTGCCTCTGGCGAAGGCGCTCAGCGATGGCGGATTGACGGTGGCGGAAATCACCTTCCGCACCGCGGCCGCCGAGGAAGCCATCCGCAACATCGCCGCGGCCTTGCCGGAGGTCCTGATTGGCGCCGGCACCGTGACCAACGTGGCGCAGGCGGAGAAGGCGGTCAAGGCCGGAGCCAAGTACATCGTCACCCCGGGCTTCAGTTCCGCCGTGGTCAAATTTTGCGTGGAAAATAAAATCCCCGTCACGCCGGGCATTGCCACGCCGACCGAAATCCAGATGGCCCTGGATCATGGCGTGGATACAGTCAAATTTTTCCCGGCGGACGCCTTTGGGGGGCTGAAAACCTTGAAAGCCATGAGCGCGCCCTACAGCATGGTCAAGTTCATCCCCACCGGCGGGATCAGCGCGGCCAACCTGGCCGAATACATCCTGTTCCCCAAGGTGCTGGCCTGCGGCGGCAGTTGGCTGGCCAAGGATGAATTGATCAAGGCCGGCCAATTCGGGGAAATCACGCGCATCACCCGCGAAGCCGTGGATCTTGTGCTGGGGTTCGCCGTCGGCCATGTCGGACTCAACATGCCGGACGCCGGCGCCTCGCTGGACCTGGCGCGGCGCATGGCGGACTTGTTCCGCATGCCGCTGAAGGAAGGCAACAGTTCCAACTTCGCCGGCGCCGGCCTGGAAATCAACAAGAGCCAGGGGCTGGGCGCGCACGGGCACATTGCCGTGTCCACCAACAGCATCGCCCGGGCCGTGGCGTTCCTGCGGCGCCGCGGCGTGGCGATCAACATGGAAAGCGCCAAGCAGGATGCCGCCGGCAACCTGGCGGCCGTGTATCTGAAGGATGAATTCGGCGGATTTGCCGTGCATCTGCTGCAACGCAAATAGGAGCAATGCCATGAAAAAACGGATCGTCAGTTTTGGCGAAATCATGCTGCGTTTAAAATCGCCCGGATTCGAACGGCTGTTCCAATCGCCGGTGTTGGAAGCCACCTTCGGCGGGGGCGAGGCGAACGTGGCGGTGTCGCTGGCCAACTTCGGCCTGGACGCCGCGTTCGTCACCGTCCTGCCCAACAACGCCATCGCCGACGCCTGTGTGGCCGAGTTGCGTAAATTTGGCGTGGACACCTCGCTGATCGCCCGCGGCGCCGGCCGGATGGGCATTTATTACCTGGAAAACGGGGCCAACCAGCGGCCTTCCACCGTGGTATATGACCGCGCGCATTCGGCGCTGGCGCTGGCCAAGCCGGACAGCATTGACTGGCCGTCCGCCTTCAAGGGCGCCGGCTGGTTCCACATCAGCGGTATCACCCCGGCCATCAGCCAATCGGCCGCCGATCTTGCGCTGGCGGCGGTGCAGGCGGCCAAAAAAGCCGGACTGACGGTGTCCTGCGATTTTAATTTCCGGGCCAAACTGTGGAAATACGGGAAAAGCGCGCCGGAAGTCATGCGCGAGATTGTCAAACACACCGACATCGGCATAGCCAACGAGGAGGACTGCCAGAAGTCGCTCGGGATTACCGTGGCCGTCAAGGTGGAAAAAGGGGAATTGGACACCGCCCAATACCAGTTGCTGGCGGAGCAAGTGCTGCAAACCTTCCCCAACCTCCGCATGCTCGCGATCACCTTGCGCGAGAGCAAGAGCGCCGATTATAACGGGTGGTCGGCTTGCCTGCACGACGGCCGGCAATTTTTCCTGAGCCGCAAATATGCCATCACCGATATTGTCGATCGCGTGGGCGGCGGGGACGCCTTTGCCGCCGGCCTGATTTACGGCCTGGTCACCGGCGGCAAGCCGGAAGCCGCGTTGAATTTCGCCGTGGCGGCAAGCTGTCTGAAGCATTCCATCAGCGGCGATTTCAACCGGGTCAGCCTCAACGAAGTCGAAAAACTGGCCGGCGGCGACGCTTCCGGCCGCGTACAGCGTTAAACCCAGCAACACTAAGGAGATGGTATAAATGAAGCAAATATCCGCCGCCCTGATCGCCGCCCTGATCGCCGCCTGGTCCATGGCCGCTGAGAATGATCAGCAAAAACCCGCCAAGGCGCCGCCGGCCGAACCCGCCATGCCGCCGCCGGCGATGTTTCAACCGGTGGCGGTTGATCCGGCGCTGGTGCGCCAGAGTATGCAGGCGCGCGCCGAACTGGATCGCATGAACCGTGCGATCAATGCCCGCAAGACCAAGCTTTACGAGGACAATGCCGAAATCAAGGCATTGCAGGAGGAAATGCGCGCCTTGCAGGGCAAAATCGACGCGATCCTGGCAGCCGACGAGGAATTGAAAAAACTGAATGCCAAGCAGCAGGAAATTTCCCCGGAAATGCCCATCGGCGCCCGGCCATTTCCCATGGCGCCGCAGAACCAGTCCGCCCCCGCCCCTGCCGCCGCGCCGGAAAAAGAATAACGTGCCGCCATGCTCACGGAAAACACCGCAGTGCTTAATCATGACGCGCTCGGCCATGGATACCACCTGCTCAAGCTTCAATCGCTGAAAATTGCCCCGGCGGTGCAACCGGGGCAATTCGTGCACTTGCGGGTTCCCGGCCTGGGCGAGGCGGTTTTGCGCCGGCCGTTCAGCGTGTTCAAAGCCGATACCGACAGCCTGACGCTCCTCTACCGGGAAGTCGGTTTGGGCACGCGCAGCATGCGGCACCTGCGGGCGGGCGACAAGGTGAGCCTGCTCGGCCCGTTGGGGCATGGGTTTCCACCCGTCAGCCCGGGAAAATTCCCCGTGCTGGTGGCCGGCGGTTACGGCATGGCGGCGCTGTATCTGACCGCGGAACGCGCGCCCGCGCCGGGCCTGGTTTGCGTGGGCGGCGCAACCGCCCGCGATATTCTCTGCCTGGACGATTTTGAACAATTGAACTGGGAAACCCGCGTAGCAACGGAGGACGGCTCCGCCGGCGAGCAGGGATTGGTCACCGATATCCTCACGCGGTGGCTGGCGGTGGATGCCGGCGGCCGCGTCCCGGAATTTTTCGCCTGCGGCCCCAACGGCCTGTTACGGGCCGTGAGTGAAATCGCCGGCCGGCTGGGCCACCAGGCATGGCTTTCGATGGACCGGCATATGGGCTGCGGCCTGGGCGCCTGCCTGACATGCGTGCAGAAAGTGCGCCGGCGCGAAGGCGGGCGGGAAACGTGGCAATGGGCGCGCATCTGCACGGAAGGCCCGGTGTTTGACGCGCGGGACATTGACTGGACAGACTGAATGAATGCAATCAACACTGCCGTGAATCTGGCCGGCATTGCCATGAAAAATCCGGTCATGCCCGCCTCCGGCACCTTCGGCTACGGCCCGGAATACGGGGCTGTGTTTGACCTGAATCTGTTGGGCGCGATGGTGGTCAAGGGGATCAGCCTGGCGCCCGTGGCCGGCAACTCAACCCCGCGCATGGTGGAAACGCCGGCCGGCCTCCTGAACGCCATCGGCCTGCAAAACCCAGGGTTTGACGCCTTCGTCAAGGATTACCTTCCGTGCCTGCGGCAATATCAAGTCCCGCTGATTGTCAACATCTGGGGGCACGATCTGGATGAATACATCGAGATCGCCCGCAAATTCAGCAATGTGCCGGGCGTACATGGATTGGAATTGAATATCTCCTGCCCCAACATCAAGGCCGGCGGCATCGGCTTCGGCGTCCGCCCGGACATGGCGCGCCAGGTCATCGGCGGCGTCCGCCATGTTTCAAGGCTGCCGCTGATCGTCAAATTGCCGCCGCATCTGTTTGACATCGCGTCCTTCGCGCGCCTGGCGGAGGAATGCGGCGCCGATGCCCTTTCCATCACCAATTCCCTGCCGGGCATGGCGGTGGATATTGAAACCCGCCGGCCGGTTTTGGCCAATATCACGGGCGGCCTGACGGGGCCGGCGATTCATCCGGTGGCGTTAAAGCTGGTTTGGGAAGCGGCCAAGGCAACCAAATTGCCGATTATCGGCATGGGCGGCATCGTCTCGGCGCGGGAAGCCCTGGCCTTTATCATGGCCGGCGCCACGGCGGTGGCCGTGGGCACCGCCAATTTTTCCGACCCGGAAACCATTCCCAAGGTGATTCAGGGAATCGCGGAATATCTGCAAAGGCATGCCATCCCCGATATCGCGGCTTTGCGGGGAGCTTTGCAGGCATGAAACCAACCGCTCGATACCGCCTGGCGGCCGGATTGCTGCTGATCGCACTCGCCGCGCTGGTTGTCACTTTCATCCTGCGGATGCCTTACGATCCGCAAAGACTTCACCAATCCATACCCGCCGCCGCCGTGCTGGTGAGTTCGCATCACAACCTGGCGGCGCGCTACGAAAACCTGTCCACCAATGTTTTCCTGAGACCCGTCCTGGAGGCAGCCGGCCTGGACCCCGCCGGCCTCAGCCCCGGCGCGGCCGCGCAACTGCGGCGTTACGCGCCCTACGTGGCCGGCCACACCACCCTGCTGGCCTGGGCGCCGCGCATGGCGCGCACCGGCCGGCCCGGACTGATCATCGCCTCCTGGATGGGGCGGGCCGGACTCGCAGCGCGCTGGCGGCTGGAATTAAGCGCGCCCCGGCAGTTGCGCCGGCAGCCGCCTTATGCCGGACATTCGATCTGGACGGCCACCCAGCCCGTCAACCAGGCCGGGTGGGAATTGACGTTCACAATTTACAACGGCGTCCTGCTGGCGATCGTCTCGCCCGACCCGGAAGGAATCAAGGAGGTCATCCAGACCGCGGAACGCCTGATGCCGGCGGCCAATGCGCGGCAAAACCCCGATTTCCAGGCGCTGCCGGCGGCCGCACCTGACCGCTTCTGGTTGCGGCAACCCGCGCCCATGGCCGCCGCCATCACCGCCATCAACCCCCGGCAGTTCTCCGCCTGTATCAACGCCGCGGGACTGCTGCCATGGCCGGGCACCAACCTGCAAGAGGCCGACTTGGAGACGATGGCCGGCGTGCTGGGCGACCGGCCGGTGATGGCGGCCATCCTGCACGCGGATACCGCCCGCCAGCTTGCCGCCTATCTGCCCCAGGATTTGATGGAATTCTGCGACGATCTGCTGTCGCATTCCGCCGCCGGTCCCGAGTCCAACTGCCTGGGCCTGACCATCCTGACCGGCGCGGATGGCGGCGGTTTCGGACAGCCGCCCTGGCGCCTGAATATTCCCGCCCTGGTGGGATTTGTCCGGGCCGGCGGGGTGGAAAACGGCCAGGCCATTGTGCGGCGGATGCTTGACCGCCTGAATGCCAGGCATAAACTCGGATTGATTGCCGATGCCGGAACGATTTTGCCGGGCGGCCGCCTGTTGAAAATCTTCACGATTGAAGCTACCACCGACAATTTTCTCGCGCGGCTGGCGGCGGACGACCGGCCGGCCTACGCCATCGTAGACGGCTGGCTGATATTTTCCAGCAATGCCGGCGCCCTGGCCCGCCGGCTGTCCGCCGCCGCGGATGGCGCGCCCCAGGCGCGCTGGCAGGCGGCCGTCAAAAGCACCCCCGCCGCCGCCATGCTCTGGATGGACATGCCCGGCGGCGTGCGCGCGCTGCAATTGGGCTTCACCGGCCTGGCGCTGCAAATGCGGGCGCCCGGCCGGACGGATCAGCCGTTCTGGCTGAAGACCTTGCGTCAATGGCTGGACGCGCTGCGCAACATGCAGACCGCCCGGCTCTGGCTCGCGCCGGATGCGCCGGCATTATTTCTGGAAATCAGCGCGCCGGCGGAGGACTGACCAACCGGCGCCGACCGGGAAACCGCGGCCGAAGCCGGACGCCGGTTGTTGAATCCGGGGATGCCGCCCCCGCCATCCCCGTCCGCCGTCCGCGCAATCTTTGCGAAAACCATTGACCGGCAACCGCCAAAACGCTATCTTTAGTGGCACTTTTTAACTGATGAAAGACGAGGTTATGGCTAAAAATTTCGGCGATGCCAGGATCATTGCCGCCGGTGCAACGGCGGAAAACACCGCGGCCGCGCCAGGCGCCGCCCGGCATGAACCGTTCTTCCGGCGGGACGATTGGCTGGTATTCCTGATCACCTTCGTGGGCGTGGCCGGATTTTACGCCTTTACCCAGGCGCCCACGGTCACGCTGGAGGACTCCGGCGAACTGGTGGTTGCCGCCGATTACCTGGGCGTACCGCATCCGCCGGGCTATCCCCTGTGGACCATCATTGCCTGGATGTTCACGGGAATTTTCAGCTTTGCTAAATTCGGCGGCCAGCCCAATCCGGCCTGGGGGGTTAACTTCTGCTCGGGCTTCTTCGGCGCGTTGACCTGCGCCACGGCCGCCCTGCTGGTTTCGCGCGTCGGCCGGATGTTTCCTACTCCCGACACCACCCCGGAAACGATGCACACGCCAAATCTGGCGCAGCGCCTGACCGGCGCCGTGGCCGGCCTGGCGGCGGGATTCCTGCTGGCCTTCAACAGCCTCTTCTGGTCGCAATCGGTGATTGCCGAAGTTTACACCATCAACGCGTTCCTGCACATCTTGGTGTTGCTTTTGGCCGGTATGTGGATTTACCGGTCCAAGGACAACCGCATCCTTTACTGGCTTTCATTCATTTTCGGCTTGAGCATCACCAACTGCCAGCCGATCGTTTTCCTCGGCCCGGCCATGCTGGTAGTCTTCTGCTGCACCGACCGGCCGCTGTTCCGCGACTGCATGGCGCTCGGTTTGTTTGCCATCGGCGGCTACCTGCTTTATACCCTGCAATTGCCGGCGCCGGGCGGCGTCCCGGCGCCAGGGCGCAGCCTCAAGACCGTCGCCGCCATCCTGATGCTGGCCGCGCCGGCCGGCATCTGGCTGTACACCCGGCGGCTGCTGACGGAATGGCGCCGGATCGTCATCATGGCGCTGTGTTTGGGACTGGGCCTGTCGCTCTTTATCTTCATGCCGATCGCCTCGGATTTCAATCCGCCGATGAACTGGGGGTATCCGCGCACATGGGAGGGTTTCAAACATGCCGTTTCGCGCGGCCAATACCAGGCCCTTTCGCCGGCCCTGAATTTCAAGGACTTCTCCCGCCAGTTTTTCATGTATCTGCAGGAACTGGAAATCCAGTTCACCCTGTTGCTGGCGGTGGCCGGGATTTTGTGGATCTTCATCCTGCGCCGCCTGCGCCATACCGACCGCGTCTGGCTGGCCACCCTCAGCGTGGCCTTCCTGGTGTTGAGCATCGGCATGATGGTTTTCCTGAACCCGGCGCACGACGTGCAATCCATGTTCATTGCCCGGGTGCAACTGGTTCAGGCGGCGGTGGTTTACGTCATCCTGATCGGTTACGGCCTGGTCGCAGCGCTGCAGTTCTGCGCCGCCCGCCTGTCAGGCTTCCTGCGGCCGGCGCTGCTGGCCGGCCTGCTCGGGCTCACGCTGTTTTCCCCGCTGGCGCTGCTCTACAAGAACTATTACGACAAGGAACTGGTGCAAAATTACGGCGGATCGGAACTCCGCGGGCATGATTTCGGCTGGCAATTCGGCAACTACCAGCTCCGCGGAGCGGAGGCCATCAGCGAAGAGCTCAAGCCCGGCGAAACGCCCCCGCCCAATCCCCAGTTTCCGCCCGCCATGGAGCCGAACGCCGTTTTCTACGGCGGCACCGATCCGGGACGGTTCGTGCCGACTTACATGATTTATTCCGCCCTGGTGCGGCCGGACGTATTTCTGATAACGCAAAACGCCCTGGCCGACAACACCTACATGAACGTCATGCGCGACCTGTACGGCAACCAGATCTGGATTCCCACGCCGCAGGACGTGAATTCGGCTTTCCAGACCTACGTACAGGACGTGCAGGCCGGCCGCATCCCGCCCAGCGCCTCCATTGTCATCGATCCCAGCGGCAAGGTCAGCGTGCAGGGCGTGCAGGGCGTCATGGAAATCAACGGCATCATCAGCAAGATGATTTTCGAATACAACAAGTGGCGGCACGCCTTTTACGTCGAAGAAAGCTACGTCATCCCCTGGATGTACCCCTACATGGAGCCGCATGGGTTGATCCTGAAGATCAACAGCGAACCCCTGCCGGAGCTGACGCCGGCAATGGTCAAGAACGACATGGAGTTCTGGGATTGGTACAGCAAACGTCTGCTGAACGACCGGAAATTTGTGCGCGACGTCACCGCCCGCAAGTCTTTTTCAAAACTGCGCTGCGCCATTGCCGGCCTGTATGCCTGGCGGCGCATGTTCCCCGAAGCGGAAGCCGCCTTCCGCCAGGCGGTGGATTTATGCCCGCTCAGCCCGGAGGCCAACTTCCGCATGGCGGACTTCTACCTCCAGCTCGGCCGGCACGCGGACGCCTTGCAACTGCTGCAGGCCAACCTCGAGCTCGACCCGCGCAACGACAAGATTGCCGGTTTCATGAACCAAATCCGCGAAATGGAGCAGTTGCACCGCCGGGCGCTGGAACTCCAAAACGCCATCAACCAGGGCGCGGCGACGCTGGACATGGTGTTTGAACTGGCCGGGATTTTCATGCGGACCGGACGCGAGCAGCCTTTCATCGAACTCGCCCGCCAGATCATGAACGACACCAACCTGCCGCCGCAAGCCTACCTGAAACTCGTGGAACTGGCCGCCCCCAACGCTTCCCCGACGCGCCTGGAGTTCATGAGCACGGCCCTGGAAAAATACCTGGAGCGCGAGCCGGCCGATGCGCGCGCCTGGCATGAAATGGCTTGCATCCAGTTGGCGCTGGGGCGGCATGATCAGGCGCTGCAAACGCTGCGCCGCGCCGTCGGCGTGGGCGGCGATCCGCTGCGCGAGGCGCTGCGCCAGGATCAGCGGCTGGCGCCGCTGCGCAACCATCCCAATTTCCAGAAATTGCTGGCGCCCGCCGCCCCCACCGGCTTCCGCCCGCCGCCCGGCCTGGTGTTCCCCTAGCTTGCCGGGCGTAACCGCCCGCCATGCGCCTGCCGCGGCCGTTTTTTTCTGTTTCGATTTTCCGCCGGGTATGCTAGGATTAAGAAGTTTTGATTTGATTCACCAGCGATGGGAGAACCGCTTATGTGGGAATATACCGACAAGGTGCTGGATCACTTCCGCAATCCCCGCAACGTGGGCGCGGTGGAACACCCCGACGGCGTGGGCGAAGTCGGCTCGCTGGCCTGCGGCGACGCCCTGAAGCTGACCTTTAAACTGGATGCCAACGGCCGGATTGCCGACGCCAAATTCCAGACCTTCGGCTGCGCCAGCGCCATCGCCTCATCGTCCGCGCTGACGGAGATGATCAAGGGACTGACGCTGGACGAAGCCGAAAAAATCACCAACCAGGACATCGCCAAATATCTGGGCGGCTTGCCGGAACAGAAAATGCATTGCTCCGTGATGGGCCGCGAAGCCCTGGCGCTGGCCATTGAAAACCACCGCACCGGCCGGCAAGAGCGCAAGGATCTGTCCGGCAAAGTGGTCTGCCACTGTTTCGGGGTCACCCAGGAGGAATTGGAACGCGTCATCACCGGCAACCGCCTGACCACCGTCGATCAGGTCACCAACTACTGCAAAGCCGGCGGCGCCTGCGGCAACTGCCGCGATGATATCGCCGCCATCATCGCCCAACTCACCGGCACGCCGCCGGCGGGCGGCGCCCCGCCGGCGCCGGCGCGCAAGCTGACCACCCTGCAGAAAATCAAGCTGATCGAAGAAGTCATGGAGCGGGAAATCCGCCCGATCCTCAAGAAGGACGGCGGCGATATTGAACTGGTGGACGTCGTGGACGACCGGGTGCTGGTGGCCTTGCGCGGGATGTGCGCCAACTGCCAGGTGGCGCGGTTCACCCTGAAGGACTTGGTGGAAACCAAGCTGCGCGAATTCGTAACCGACAAGCTGACGGTGGAGGAGGTGGCGTGAGCAAACTGGTTTATCTGGATAACAACGCCACTACCCGCCCGGCGGCGGAAGTCCTGGCGGCCATGGAGCCGTTTTTCCGCGATTACTGGGGCAACCCGTCCAGCATGCACCGGTTCGGCGGCCAGGTGCAGAAGCATATCCGCCAGGCCCGGGAGCAGGTGGCGGCCCTGCTGGGAGCCGATCCCTCGGAAATTGTTTTCACCAGTTGCGGCACGGAAAGCAACAACACCGCCATCCGCGGCGCGGCGGAAGCCGCGCCGGAGCGGCCGGCGATCATCACGACGCGCGTGGAACATCCCGCCGTGCTGGAACCTTGCCGCCGGCTCAAGGAGCAGGGATTCCCATTGACGGAACTGGATGTGGACAGCCAGGGCCGGCTTAACCTGGACGACCTGCAAGCCGCGCTGCGCGGCGGCCGGGCGCTGGTGAGCATGATGTGGGCCAACAACGAGACCGGGGTTGTTTTCCCGGTGGCCCAGGCGGCGGAAATGGTCAAGCTGGCCGGGGGCGTCATGCACACCGACGCCGTCCAGGCGGCCGGCAAGATTCCGATTGACGTGCGGCGCGTGCCGGTGGACCTGCTGACCATCTCCGGCCACAAGCTGCATGCGCCCAAGGGCATCGGCGCGCTTTACATCCGCCGCGGCACCCGCATCCGCCCGCTGCTGCTGGGCGGGCACCAGGAAAACGGGCGGCGCGGCGGCACGGAGAACGTGCCCTACATCGTCGCCCTGGGCCAGGCCTGCGCCATGGCGGCCCGGCGGCTGGCGGAGGAAGACGGCCGGCTGGCGGCGCTGCGCGACCGCCTGGAGGCCGGCATCCTGGCAACCTGCCCGAACGCCCAGGTCAACGGGGATCAGGCGCACCGGCTGCCGAACACGTTGAACATCAGTTTCCATTATGTGGAAGGCGAAGCCATCCTGTACCACTTGAGCGACCTGGGCATCGCCGCCTCCTCCGGGTCGGCCTGCGCCTCCGGCTCGCTGGAACCGTCGCACGTGATTCGCGCCATGGGCGTGCCCTTCACCGCCGTCCACGGCAGCATCCGTTTCAGCCTGAGCCATGACAGCACGGACGCGGACATCGATTACGTCCTGGAAAACTTGCCGGGCATCATCCGGAAACTCCGGGCCATCTCGCCCTTCGCCCGACCGCACCAACCCACACCATGAACCCGGCATTAATGGCAATGAATTTGTTCAATCCGCCCCTGGCGGACACCCTTTCGGCCTTCCGCATGTCGAATTTCAGCGGGCAGGCCATCGTGGTGATCCTGTTCATCGGCTCGATTTTCGCCTGGTCGGTGATGGCGACCAAGCTGCTGGAAATGGCCCGCGCCGCGCGCGGCGCCCGGCAATTTGCCGCGCTGTACCATAAAAGCCGGCACCCGCTGGAGCTTTTTATCCAGAAAACGGCGGTCGAGGAAAATCCGTTGAGCGCGCTTTACGAGGCGGTCAGCCGCGACCTGGCGCACGCCATGCAGGCGCAAACCGCCGATGCTTTGATGCGGCCGGCCGCGCCCATGCAGGAATACCAGGCCCGCGCCCTGCGCAACCTGGCCGAGCAAATCATGGCCGAACAGGCGCTGTTGTTGGAGCACAACATGATCTTTCTGGCCACCGCCGTCACCGCCGCGCCGTTCCTGGGATTATTGGGCACGGTCTGGGGCATTATGGATGCCTTTGGCGGACTGGCGCTCTCCGGCATGGCCACCATGGCAGCCGTGGCGCCCGGGGTTTCCGGCGCGCTGCTGACCACGGTGGTCGGGCTGGTGGTCGCCCTGCCATCCGCCATCGGTTACAACATCCTGACCGGTAAAATCCGGCATTTAAACATCCGCATGGAGCATTTCACCCAGGAATTTCTGGCGGACATCGAACAGCAATTCATGGCGCATTGACGCCGGCCGCTCCGGCGCAGAATGCTGAACGCGGGAAACTCTACATGATGCGGCGCAGAAACACGGCTTTTTCCGTCAAGGAACTCAGCGAGATCAGCAATACCCCGCTGATTGACATTTCCATGCTCCTGCTGGTGACGTTCCTGATCACCTACCCGCTGATGGAAAACGGCATCAACGTCAACCTGCCCAAGGGCAAGGCCGACCAATTGCAGCCGGAAAAGACCCGCAACATTACCGTCCAGCTCAGCGGCGAGATTTTTCTTGACGGACAGCCGACCACGCCGGCGGCCCTGCGGGCGGACATGGAAGAGTTGCATCGCGCCATGCCGGATGCGGCGGTGCTGGTGCGCGCGGACAAGGATTTGAAATATGCGCAGGTGATGGAGATCATGCGCATCCTGCACGCCGCCAACATCACCCGCATGGCGCTCGTGACCCAGGCGGAATAACCCGGGATGGGGTTGCCCGCTGAGAGTGAAAAACCAGCGCGCCGGGCGGCGCGAATATCGCATGCGTGAATTTCTTAAAAATCATCCGTTCTGGCGGAATACGCTTTGCAGCGCCGCCGTCCATGCCGCCGTGGTATGCGCGCTGCTGATCTGGTCGGTCGCCTCCTGCGTCATGCGGCGCAAGCCGCGTGAAATCACCACCTTCGTTGATTTGCAGATGGAATTGCCGCCCATGGTGGCAGCCGTCAACCCCACGCCGCCGCCCCCGCCTCCGCCTGAGCCCGCGCCCATTCCCATGCCGGAGCCGGAAAAACCCAAACCCGCGCAACCCAAGCCGGCGCCCAAACCGGAAAAGCCCAAAGTGGAAGTGAGCCGCAAGATCGTGCGCCGGAATGCGCCAACCAACGCGCCACCCCGGATCAACCAGGACCAGATCCGGCAAATGCTGGCCAAGGCCCTGCCGGACAGCGGACGCGCCGGCGCGCCCGCCAGCGAGGATTTGGCGTTCGGATGGTATTTGGCGCTGGTGCGCAACGCGCTCTATGAGGCCTGGAATCAGCCGAGCGCGCTGGCCGGCCGCCAGGGCCTCACGACCCAGGTCGCGCTCCGGGTGCGGCGGGATGGGACGGTCGCCGGCCGGACCATGACCCGATCGGCCGGCAACCCCTTGATGGATCAATCCGTAATGCAGGCGGTGGAGTCCGTTGCCAGCCTGCCGGCCTTGCCGCCCGGGTTCGGCGGCGATTACAAGGATATCACGGTGGATTTTGAATTGGCCGAATAAAGGCCGATTACTCCGCCGGAACCGGCCAGAGGAAGGCCCCCTGCCCCAGCCATGCCAGCGCCTGCTGCGCGCTTTGCCCGGACTTGCGCGCGACGGCCTCGCTGGTATTGAAGGCGTTGTGCGGCGTCAGGATGACATTGTCATAGCGCGCCATTTGCAGCACGGCCCGCACCTCCGGGTTGTCCGCCGGAAGGCCCTGGCGCAAGGCGCCGGCCAGGGCGCTTTCGTCGTTATACACATCCAAGCCAACGCCGCCAAGCTGACCGGCGTCCAGCAATTCCAGCAAGCCCGCGGACGGCGACAACTCGCCCCGGGAAATATTGACGAAAATTACGCCGGGCTTGGCGGCGCGCAGGCGCCGGACATCAAAATAGCCGCGGTTGTCCGCGGTCAGGTTCATCGCGCAGACAATCACATCGGCGCCGCCGATGAGTTCGTCAATCGCGCCGTAACGGACATCGGCATGTTTCCGGCAGATATCCACCCCGCTGACCTCCATGCCTAACCCGCGCCCGATTTTGACCGCCTCGTAGCCGATATTACCCACGCCCACAACCAGCAGCGCGCGGCCCTGGACCTCGCCGCCCGTCAAGCCGTCACGCTGAAATGTATGAAACTGCCGTGTCTGGCGCGGCAATTTACGGAGCAAGGCCAGCCACATCAACAGGGCCTGCTCGGCCACGGCGCGGTGGCAGTAGCACGGCAGGTAGCCGCAAGGCAGGTTCCGGCCGGCGAGCCGCCGGTAAGCGAGCAAATGGTCGTAGCCGGTGCTGCGCGTCAGAATGGCCTGCAGGCGGCCGGCCCAGCCGGGCGGAATCACCGACTGGGTGCGGACACTGATGAGCGCAGCCTCCGGGTCGGGCCGGCCGTATTCCTGGATGGTGTGCCGGGTGAATCCGGCGCGTACGCGGGCGGGCAGGCAGGCGCGCAATGCCCCTTCCTCCTCCGCGAACGCCTCGTAAAAAAAGACGTCAAAACGCATAAACATCAGGACGCCAGCAGCCGCGCGGTTTCCCGGACGATCATCAATTCCTCGTTGGTGGGCACCACCAGGACCGCCGGCGCGGCGCCGGGGCGCGAAATGCGCAATTCATTGGCCTTGTTGCGCGCCGGGTCCAGGTTGATCCCCAGGAAGGCCAGTTTTTCGCAGACCAGCGCGCGCACGCGCGGCACATTTTCGCCAATGCCAGCGGTAAAGATCAGCCCGTCAAATCCGTTCAGCACCGCGGCATAGGCGCCCACATATTTGACCAGCCGGTGCGTAAAGACCTCCAGCGCCAGGCGCGCGTCGCCATTGCCGTCGTCGATCGCCTGCATGATGTCGCGCATGTCGTTGCTGCCGATGCCGGCAATGCCCAGCAGCCCGCTGGCCTTGTTGAGCATCTTGTCCACATCGTCGAGGCCGTAGCCGAGGCGGCGCAGCACCAGGACCACCGCCGGATCAATATCGCCGCAGCGCGTGCCCATGACCAGCCCTTCCAGGGGGGTCATCCCCATGCTGGTATCCGCAACCTTGCCTTGATTGATGGCGGCGATGCTGCAGCCGTTGCCGAGATGGGCGGTGATCAGTTTCAACTCCGCCAACGGACGCCCCAGCACTTCGGCGGCGCGCAGCGCCACATAGTTATGGGAGGTGCCGTGGAAACCATAGCGGCGGATTTTGTTCTTGGCGGCGATTTCCGCCGGGATGGCGTAGGTATAGGCGGAGGCCGGCATGGTCTGGTGGAATGCGGTGTCGAACACCGCGACCATGGGCACATTGGGAAACAGGTGTTCGCAGGCGTCAATCCCCTCGTAATTCGGCGGGTTATGCAAGGGGGCCAGGGTAAAGCAATCCATGATGATCTGCTTGATGTTGGGGGTGATGCGCGCGGAGGCCGTGATCGCCGCGCCGCCATGCACCACGCGGTGGCCGATGCCCTCGATTTCGCACAGGTTGGCGATCACGCCATGCGCCTGATCCACCAGCGCCAGGCAGGCCTCGGAGATGGCGGCCTCGTAGGAATTGGCGGTGATGTCCTTTTCGGTTTTCTGGCCCCGGTGGTTGCTGTAGCGCATGCTGGTATTCGGCGCATTGATGCGCTCGATCAGGCCCTTAGCCAGCATTTTTTCACCCTCGGACTCGTACAGCGTGAATTTAATCGAAGAACTGCCCGCGTTGACCACCAATATTTTCATAAACTTTCCCTGTCAAATTGGAATGCAAGCAAACTTGCTTTTACTTATAACACCCGCAATGCCCCAAGACAACACAAATGGTGGGCGAGGCGGGATTTGAACCCGCAAGCCTTGCGGCACAAGATCCTAAGTCTTGCGTGTCTGCCAATTTCACCACTCGCCCGATTCACTGTTACTCTAACGCCTGCCGCGCCGGCAGGCAAGCGTTTTAGCCTGATCAATTTGTACTTGTGTTTCCTGCGCCGGATGGTACATTGGAAACGTGTGTCGCGGTCCGCCCGCCCACCATGCCATCAGCAGCCCCATGCGGCGCTGGCAATTTCAAGCAACACCAAAAAAGGGAGATATTCCGCCATGGCCAAGAAAGTTATGATTGACGGCAACACCGCCGCCGCCACCGTCGCCTATAGCGTCAGCGAGATTTGCGCGATTTACCCCATCACCCCCTCCTCTAACATGGGCGAACTGGCCGACGAAATGAGCGCGGCCGGCAAGAAAAACATCTGGAACACCATCCCGGAAGTCGTTGAATTGCAATCGGAAGGCGGCGCCAGCGGTGCGGTGCACGGGGCGCTGTCCTCCGGCGCGCTCTCCACCACCTTCACCGCGTCGCAAGGGTTGATGCTGATGCTGCCCAACATGTATAAAATCGCCGGCGAACTCACCAGCACGGTGTTCCATGTTTCGGCGCGCGCCCTGGCCTGCCAGGCGCTTTCGATTTTCGGCGATCATTCCGACGTCATGGCCGCCCGTTCCACCGGCTTTGCGCTGCTGGCATCCAACAGCATTCAGGAAGTCATGGACCTGGCGCTGATCGCGCATGCCGCCACGCTGGAGGCGCGGGTGCCTTTCCTGCACTTTTTCGACGGTTTCCGCACTTCCCACGAAATCCAGAAGATCGAGGAAGTCTCCCCGGAAGTCATGCGCCAGATGATTGACGATGACCTGGTGCTGGCCCACCGCCGGCGCGGGCTTTCGCCCGACCGCCCGGCCATCCGCGGCACCTCGCAGAATCCGGACGTATATTTCCAGGGCCGGGAAACGGTCAACCCCTACTACCTGGCCGCCGCCGGCATCGTCCAGAAGCAGATGGACAAATTCGCCAAACTGACGGGCCGGCAATACCGCCTGTTCGAATACGTCGGCGCGCCGGACGCCGAAAAGGTCATCGTCATCATGGGCTCGGGCGCGGAAACGGCCCACGAGACGGTCAACGACCTGGTGGCCCGGGGCAAGAAAGTGGGCCTGCTGAAAGTGCGGCTTTTCCGCCCGTTTGACGTCAAGGTGTTTGCCGCGGCGCTGCCGGCCAGCGTCAAGGTCATTGCCACGCTCGACCGCACCAAGGAACCCGGCGCCATCGGCGAACCGCTTTACCTGGACGTGCGCACGGCCGTCGGCGAAGCCGTGAGCGACAAGCTGATCAAGCGTTATCCGCTGATCCAGGGCGGCCGTTACGGCCTGGGTTCGAAGGAATTCACGCCGGCGATGGTCAAGGCGGTCTTCGACAACATGTCGAAAAAGGGCCGGAACCATTTCACCGTCGGCATCACGGACGATGTCACCAACACCAGCCTGAAAGTTGACGGCAAGCACCGTCTGCAGCAAGCCGGCCGGATTGAATGCAAATTTTACGGGCTGGGTTCCGACGGCACGGTGGGCGCCAACAAGAATTCCATTAAAATCATCGGCGACGAAACGGAAAATTACGCCCAGGGCTATTTCGAATACGACTCCAAAAAAGCCGGCGCCATCACCATCTCCCACCTGCGTTTTGGGCCGACCCCGATTCAGAGCCCCTACCTCTGCACCCAGGCGGATTTTGTGGCCTGCCATAACTTCTCCTTCCTGGAAAAATACGACATGCTCGCCGACGCCAAGGACGGCGCGGTGTTTCTGCTGGAAAGTCCCTATAGCGCCGCGGAAGTCTGGAATCACATGCCGGACGAGATCGAACGCCAGATCATCAAGAAAAAAATCCGGTTCTACGTGATTGACGCCATCAAGCTGGCCAAGGAGCTCAAGCTGGGCGCGCGCATCAACACCATCATGCAGGCCTGTTTCTTCCAGATTTCAGGGGTGCTGCCGGCCGACAAGGCCATCGCCGCCATGAAAAAGGCCATCCAGAAGACTTACGGCCGCAAGGGCGAGGAAGTGGTGGCGATGAATTTCAAGGCCGTGGATTCGGCCGTGGCCGCCCTGCATGAAGTCAAGGTGCCCGCTAAGCCTTCCGGCAAGGTCAAGATGCCTCCGACAGTTGCGCCGGATGCGCCGGAATTCGTGCAAAACGTCACCGCCACCATTATGCGCCAGCAGGGCAACTCCCTGCCGGTCAGCGCCATGCCGCCGGACGGCACCTGGATGACGGGCACGACCAAATTCGAAAAACGCAACATCGCCGTGGAAATCCCGCAGTGGGATCCCGAGCTTTGCATCCAGTGCGGGCAATGCTCGCTGGTCTGCCCGCATGCGGCCATCCGCGTGAAGGTGTACGCCGCCGACCGCCTGGCCAAGGCGCCGCCCACCTTCAAATCCGCGCCGGCCAAGGGCAAGGACTATGAGGGCATGAAATACACCGTGCAGGTAGCGCCGGAAGATTGCACCGGTTGCGGGGTTTGCGTGCAGAACTGCCCGGCGCGGGCCAAGGACCCGGCCACCAAGCAGGAAACCGGGCACCGCGCGATTGACATGACCGCGCAACTGCCTTTGCGCAAGCCCGAAGCGGAGAACTTTGCCTTCTTCATGGGCATTCCCGACATGGACCCGAAACTTTACAACCGCGCCACCATCAAGGGCAGCCAGTTCGTGCGCGCCATGTTCGAATTCTCCGGCGCCTGCGCCGGCTGCGGCGAAACGCCATATATCAAGCTGCTCAGCCAGTTGTTCGGCGATCGCGCCTTGATTGCCAATGCCACCGGCTGCACGTCCATCTACGGCGGCAATCTGCCCACCACGCCTTACACCACGCGCGAAGACGGACGCGGGCCGGCCTGGTCCAACTCGCTGTTCGAGGATAACGCCGAATTCGGGTACGGCATGCGCCTGGCAGCCGACCGGTTCAACCATTACGCGCTGGAATTGCTGGCGCAAGGTTGCGACTGCCGGGAATGCGCGCAGCTCAAACCCCTGATGGACGCCATCCGCCAGGCCGACCAGAGCACACCCACGGGCATCGAAGAACAACGCGCGCGCGTGGCGCAACTCAAGGAACAACTCGCCCGCTGCGCCAACTCCGCCTGGGCCAAGCAATTGATCTCCGTGGCCGACTACCTGGTGAAGAAATCGGTCTGGATTCTCGGCGGCGACGGCTGGGCTTATGACATCGGCTACGGCGGATTGGATCATGTGCTGGCCTCCGGCCGCAACGTCAACGTGCTGGTGCTGGACACGGAAGTGTATTCCAACACCGGCGGCCAGGCCTCCAAGTCCACCCCCATGGGCGCGGTCGCCAAGTTCGCCACCGCCGGCAAGCCCATGATGAAAAAGGACCTGGGCATGATCTGCATGACCTATGGCAACATCTACGTGGCAGCGGTGGCCATGGGCGCCAATCCCACCCAGGTAGTCAGGGCTTTTGCCGAAGCCGACGCTTATGACGGGCCGGCGATCATCATCGCCTACTCGCATTGCATCGCCCATGGCATCAACATGACCAACGGGTTGACGGCCCAGAAAAACGCGGTGCAGTCCGGACATTTCCCGCTCTACCGCTACAACCCCGACCTGACCGCCCAGGGGAAAAACCCCCTGACGCTGGACAGCAAGCCGCCGGTGCAGAAATACAGCGAATCGGTGATGAAGGAAAACCGGTTCCGGGTACTGCAGCAGACCTACCCGGAGAACGCCGCGCGCCTCATGCGCCAGGCCGACAAACTGGTGGCCGCCCGCTGCGATTTGTATCAGAAACTGGCCGGGTTGCCGCCGTGTAACGGCGAAGCGCCGGCGCCGGCGCCGCAAGCCCCTTGATCCCGGCATCAACATGAAAATCAAAAACCCGGCGCGGCTGACTCGCGCCGGGTTTTTTGCAACCATGCGCGCCCAGATCATGCGCCTGAAGCCGGAAGATGCGCGCCCGGTGGTGCGCTACGCCAACTATCATCACGTCACGCCAACGGCCGTCTGGGGCCCGCGCCGGATTCCCGACCTCGAATTGATCCTCGTGGTGGAGGGCCGGTTCGACTACCAGGAGGATGGCCCGGCCCGGCATTTGGCGCGGATGGGCGACATCATCGCCATCCCGCCCGGGGTAACCCACACGCTTAAAGTGGCGGACGGCGTCCGCGCGGCGCGGTTCAGTTGCATCCATGGTGAATTGCTGGCAGGCCGCGCCTGGGGCGCGGGCGATTACCAGCCCGACCCCCTGCCGCCGCGCATCACCGATACGCGCATGGACCCGGTGATGCACGATCTGTTCCAGCGGTGCGCCGTGGAATACGAGCGGTTTCACCCCTACCGCGAGCATTTGTTGGGCGCGCTTTTCAAGGAAATCTGGCTGCGCCTGGCCGGTTACTGGCAGCGGCCGGAAGGCCGGCGGCCGACGCTCCGCACGGCCGGGATGGCCGCCTATGTGCGCGCCAACCTCCACCGCCCGCTGTCGCGCCGGGATCTGGCCGGACAATTCCACCTGACGCCCGAACACGTCAACGCGCTCTTCCGCCGCGAGCTGGGCACCACGCCCGGGGCCTTCATCCAGTGGGAACGCATCCGCCTGGCCTATCGCCTGTTGAACGATGAAGGCTTAAGCGTCAAGGAGGCGGCCGACCGCACCGGCTTCAACGATCAGTTCCATTTTTCGCGGGTATTCAAGCGGTTCACCGGCCAACCGCCCAGCCGGATCCGCAGCCGCTGAAACTTACGCCAGGCCGAACATCTTTTCCTTCAGGTCCAGGTAGTAGAGGTAGTCATCCGGCTTGACATCGGGCGGACAGCGGTGATCGCAGAATGGAATGTAGCCGCCGCGCTCCACGAGCGGCGCGATGCTTTCCAGGTAGGCTTTGATCGCCGGGGGGCCCTTGCGCAATTCCAGCTTGTCCACGCCGCCCATGATCCGCAAGTCTTTGCCGTATTCCTTCAGCAACACCGCCGGGTGCACGCAACTGTTCACCTCGTACGGAAACAGGCAGTTAATCCCCGCCGCGAGGAAGCCCGGCAGCAACGGCCGCACATCGCCGTCGCAATCCGTGTACCAAAGGTCAATCCCCGCCGCACGCAGCTTGCGGCCAATCCGCGCGTAGCGCGGCACGACAACCTGCTGGAAGAAATCCAGCGAGACGATCGGCCCGTTCTTAAAACAGATATCCTCCCAACCCGAGGCGTAATCGAAATCGAAATGCGGCAGTAACCAGTCCAGGGCCTGCTCCACCAATTGGCAGCAACGCTCCACCATGTCCTCCACCATGTCGGGATAATCGTAGCAGGCGTAGGCCAGCCCTTCAAAAGTCAGCATGCTGCGGATGCGGCCGATCATGGACCCGCAATGGACGCCCAGGGGATAATCGCGGGTCGGGGGATGCCGGCGCTGTAGATCCGCGATATCCGGCCGGCGTTGCGGCGAATCCAGGCGCATGCGTTCCTCCTTCACCCGCCGCCAGTCGTCCGGCGTCACCACGGAGGATTTTAAATAATGCGGGATGGTGTCATGGCCGTCCCGGGGCACTTCCGCCAGCAAGCCATCGCCATTCATCATGACTTTCACATCGTCATGCTCCTCCACCACGCGCGATTCAAACGCCGGCAACAGCCAAAGCGGAGGCGCGATGCCGGCAATCCGGTCAAAATTGAAAAAGCGATCGGCTTCCGTATTGTTCTTGACGCCGTTTTTGACAAACAGCGGCCATTCCTGGAAATTTTCCTGCCAATAGCCGAATTCCATGTTGAAACAGCGGTCCACCGGCTGGTAGTGCATCTGCCGGTTAAACCGCTCGCGATCGGTCAGGGCGCCTTTCCACTTGTTCCGACATGGGACTATAGCCATAAACTACGCCTTTCGATATGCACGATTGTGAATCAGACATCGGCGCGCCAGCACCGGCGCGCCATTGAAAACGCCATACTATTGCAGATTATTCAGCAATTTGCCATGGACGGGCAGCGGAATTACATGCACAGGAATAAGAATTCAATTATGATGAGCTGACTTTTGAAAGCAACTTGACTATACTGCCCGGTCATTGAGAGGCGTGGCGGCAAGATCCATTGCTTGAACGGTTTTTTCCGCGGCGATTTCCGCCGCCGCCACCGGTGTTTTCGATATGAATGTTTTGCCTGTCTCGCCATCGTATTACCGCCTGTTCGCTTATTTTTTTCCCCTGGCGCTGCAGGTCACTTTGCAATCTTTGACCTACCCGCTGGTGGCCATCGTGGCCTCGCGCGGACCTGGCGGCGCCTTGAACACCGCCGGCCTGGCGCAGTGCTCGGCAATCATCGGCCTGTTATGGTCGTTGGGCAACGGTCTGATCACCGGCGGCATGGTTTATGCCAATACCCGCGTGGGTTACCGCCGTTTCACGGAAGTCAACCGCTGGATTAGCGCATGCATGGCCGTAATCTATCTGGCATTGATCCTGCCGCCGGTCAGCCGGTTCATTTTCAACAGCCTGCTGGGGTTGCCGCCCTCGATCGCCACGCCGGCAAAACACGCCTTGATTTTTTCCTTCCCCATGACGGCGTTTTTCTTTCTGCGCACCCCCTACATGGTGTTGATGTACGTGCGCGGCGCCACCTACCTGGCCTTTTTCACGGCGGCGGTGCGGGTGCTCTTGACGATCCTGCTGACAGCCTTGCTCTGCTATTGCCGCGCGACCGGAATTTTCTGGGCAGTCTTCTGCCTGACCGCGGCCATCGGGGTGGAAACGCTGTTCCTGCGTTATTTCGCCAATCGTAATGAACACCATTTGCCGGCGGGCGGGCAGCCGCCGCGCCGGCGGGAAATCCTGTCGTTTTCCATGACCTTGTCGATGGGCGCCGCCATGTTGTCGCTCTCCGGATTCATGCTCGGCGCCTTTATCGCCCGGGCGCCCATGCCGGAACAAATGCTGCCGGTATATTACCTGGTATTCGCCGCGGTGTCCTCGCTGGCCTGCGGCGTCATCCGCATTCAGACCATGACCCTGGCTTTCTACGGACAATCCAACGCCGGCAATCGCCGGATACTGATTTTTGCACTGCTGGCCGGACTGGTCTTGGGGACATTGCATTTACCCTTGTTGCACCCGCAACTCATTGCCTGGTACTACATCGGGTTGCAGGGTTTGCATGCGGCGGACTTGCCGCTGGTAAAAATCACCGCCTGGGCCATGGTCTTGTTTGCGCCCGCCGTGGCGCTGCGCTCCTATGCGGAAGGCTTGGCCGCCTACCATAAAAAACCCATGATCGTGCTGACCGGCCAGGCGGTTTACCTGGCCATGGTGGCAGTCAGCGCCTTTTTCGCCTTGAACATTCACGTTCCCGGAAACCTGATCGGACCGCTGGCATTGTTTACCGCCAACACGCTGGGCGCCCTGGCGATCCTGCACGCCATGCGCTGGGAGCAGCGGCCGGACTTGCCGGTGCCCGAAACCAACCTTTCCCAGAACCTACGCTGATGCCGCCTCCAGGCCGGCCCTGGAATTCATGTTGAAAAGCCGCGGCCCGCCCGCTAGAATGCCGCACATGAACCTGGCGCTCATCAGCCATGTATTTCCCAATCCCGCGGCGCCGCACCAGGGAACCTTCATCCTGGAAAAGGCCGCCGCCATTGCCCGCCGGACGCCCCTGCAAGTCTGCGCCCCAGTGCCGCAAGCGCCCGGCCGGCCCGCCGCCATGCCGTCCGCAACCGTCCGTGAAGGCCTCCAGGTTTTTCATCCGACATTCAACCGCCTGCCCAGGGCGATGTTCTCATGGCAATGGCAGGCCTTCCGTCCGGCTTTGCGCCGCTTTTTCGACGCCATCCCGCGCCCGGATATACTGCTTTTGGACTGGATTTATCCGGATGCCTATGCGGTCATGGAGTATTGCCGCGCCTGGGGGGTGCCGATGGTCATTACCACGCACGGCGCCAATGCCATCGGTTATTACAGCCATGCCCGGCGCCTGCCGTATTATACCCGCCCATTGCAGCAGGCTGCCCGCGTGATCGCTGTCAGCGCCGACCTGCAGCGCCGGATCATGGCGGTGGCCGGCATCGCTCCGGAAAAAATCCAGGTCATTCCCAATGGCGTCAACACCGGGCTCTGTATCCGGCGGGATCAGGCGCAGGCGCGCGCGGCGCTGAACCTGCCGGCGGCCGGCCGCCTGATCGTCACCGTCGCCCGGTTGGCGCCGGAAAAGGCCCTCCACCTGCTGTTGCAGGCTCTGAACCACTCCCACCGCCGCGAGACGCGGCTGGCGATCATTGGCGAAGGACCGTTGCGCCGCCGCCTGCAGCAAATCACCCGGCGCCTCCGGCTGGCGGAGCGGGTCAATTTTCTGGGCGGGTTGCCCCGCGCGCAGATTCCGCTCTGGATGGCGGCGGCGGATGTCTTTGCCCTGTCTTCGCTGCATGAGGGCGATCCGGTGGTGATCCGCGAGGCCCTGGCCTGCGGCACACCGGTGGTGGCGCCGCGCGTGGGCGGCATCCCCGAGATCGTCAACAGCGGACAATACGGACTGCTCTGCGAGCCCAACGACAGCCTGCAACTGGCTCATCGGCTGGACGAAGCCCTCGAGCAGTCATGGGACGCGGAACGGATCAGCCGGTATGGCCGGCAATATTCCTGGGACGATGTCGCCGTCGCAGTGCTGAAACTTTGCCGTGAATTGCTCGCGGCCGGCCGCCCTGGCGGAAAGCCTTGAGGTTATGATTGATTGCAATTCCAGCGGCGGTCCGGCTTGTTCCAAAGCCCTGAAAATCATGCTGGGCTGCCTCGGCTTGTGGCTGGCGGAGGGCGTCCGCGCCGCGCCGGCCGCATTTGCCGTCCTGGACCCGCCGCCCACTGCCGCCGGCTATCTGGCCCGCCTGCTGATCAACGAAGCGCCTTTCCCCGGGGAAAAGGGTTATGTCAGCGAAGCCAACACGCGCGCAACCATGGAGGCGGTGTTGTGGGTCCTGCATGGCCGCCTGAAAATCATTCCGCCCGGCTATACCCAGGTGGAAATCGCGGCCGTGCGGGCGCGCGACGTGCTGGACGTCATTACCGCCGGCGGGCCGAAAGGCCAGTGCGACGGATTTTACCGCGATGAGCATGGCACCCCGGCCACCGTCCCGCGGGTGGAGGAACGCGTGCAATACCTGCTGCAGACGGCCAACCGCGGAAAAACCCCGGGGCGCTTCAGCGCCTTGCTGAATCATGCCCAGACCCTGGCGCGCGGATATTTGACCGATGGGATATCCGTGCTGGACCGTTACGCGCATTTGCGCCGGATCGGCCAGCATCCGGTGACCGGCCGCGCCTACAGTTGGATGACCGACCGCGGCTATTACAATCCCGGCGGGAATTTTATCGCCATCCCCAACGCCGAACAGGGCGTGCTGGGCGGGAATCGTTTTTACACCCTGCGGCAAAAGGGAACCAACCGTCCATGAAAAAATCGAACGGCGCATCCGCGGCTTGCCCGGCGACGGCGCATAAATTACAGCGAGGTTCCGGAAAAATGAAACGCATGCTCCTGCTGGCCTTGGCCATCGTCCCCGGAATCTTTGCCCCGGCCTACGCGCGGACCAACTCCGTGCCGGCGGAAGTCCGGGATCAAAAATATCTTTTCGAGGTGATCCGCCACCTTTACCGCTGGTACCTCGACGAACATGACATCGAAGCGGCCGTTCCCGCGCGTTTCTTAAACGTCTGGCTGCGGGAGGCCACGCCGGGCGACCTGGACCCCGAAGATCAAAGCCGGATGGCGGAATTAGGCATCCCGCTCTTCCGTCTGCGGGTCATGCTTAAAAAAACCAACTACCGCATTCCGGAACTGGATCTCCATATTCAAAGCCAAAATTATAAAATCATCGATGTCTGCCGCGATCCGCCGGGCGCCCCCGCGCCGGACGGCGCCTGGCAAACCGCCATCTCGGTGCAGGAAATGAAGGATTACCTTTTTCGAACCCGCGCCCAGCCCGATCCGTTCACCCCTGCCCTCGCCGGGCACCTGCGCGAAGCCGTGATGCGTCAAATCGCGCTGGATAAGATCGGCCGGCATGCCGAAATCCATGAGGTGCATATCGCGCCATTGAGCCCGGTGGCCAACGAACTGTGGATTTTCTGGGAGACCGGACGCCGGTTGATCCGCGTGGCCTCGGACATCGAACTCACCGATCCGGCCATGTGGGCGCATGAGCGCCTGGCGGTGCGGGTCTTTGACATTGACCGCCAAACGGTTGTCGCCCTGGCCGAAGTCCCCGGCAGCAACGCCTACTTGACGCGCGACCAGGTCGGCCGCGCGCTTTTCAACTGCATCGTGCTGGGCGAATACCGCGAAATCAACACCGGCAAACGCGCGCCCACCCCGCCCTGAGCAAGCGGCGCCAAGCCGGATTTCCAGCTCGACCCGCGCCGGCGGCTTTGTTAACATTCAGGCAATGGCAGGATGCCGGGCGGCGCGGGATGCAGCCGGCCCAAGGAAGCGCAGGCTTTTTATGAATACATTGATATCGTTGCTGACCGGTTTTATCCTCGCCCTTTTGCTGTTTGCCGGCCTGCGCCGGCTGCGGCGCGGCCGCCGCGCCGGCGGCGGCGCCCGCCAGACGTCAATGGATTCCGGCATTGAAAAACTCAAAGCCATCGGCGAACTCTCGGTCTTCAAGGCCCTCACCAAGGAAATCGTCACCGAGGTGGACCACAGTTGGGGCGAATTCGGCCGCAAGTACTTGAGTTGGATGCTCACCAACAAGAAAATGGCGATGATCTTCGCCTTTGAGATAGATTTCCGCTACGACTTGCGCAGTCCGGACTTCCAGATTGAAAGAACCGGCGCGGCCTGCATCTTAAAAATGCCGCCCTGCCAATATGAGATCAACATCCGCGACATCCAGTTTTACGACGAACAGAAAAGCCGGCTGATCCCCTGGCTGCTGCCCGACCTGCTCAATACCCTGTTCACCGACGGCTTTACCGAGCAGGACCGTAACCGGCTCAAGGACGCGGCCAAGAACAGCGCCCGGCTGCAGGCCGGCTTGTTGATCAACAATCTCAGCTCGGAAGTCGAACAATCGGCCAAGCAAACCCTGGAGTCCCTGGCGAAGGCGTTCGGAATCGAACATCCATCCTTCGTATTCACCCGGCGCGACACCGGTGAAAACATACCCGTGAACTACGCCCCGGCTGCCGGGCGGCCGGCATCCTGAGACTGGCCAAGTCCGCAACCCCGGCGACATTCGGATTATAACCGCCAGGACGCCAAGGACGCCAAACAGAGATTCAGATTGAGCAAATTTCAAAACTCACGTTTTGAATGAATTCAGGATTCAGAAGTCAGAATTCAGAATCAAGATCAATGTGTTACGTTGCCGTAAAATTTCAGGCGCCGAACACTGAACACCGAACACTGAACACTTTTAAAAGAGACTCAGATTATTAACCGCCAAGAACGCCAAGATCAGAAATTAAGGTTTTATTGTTACTTTATCGGTACAATCTTGTCTGCTGACGGATGAAAACCCTGTAAATCCTTGTGCACTTTGCGTTCTTTGCGGTTAATATCGCTGGATAGGTTGTGGTAAGTTTTTTATCTGAAATTCTATGCGTAAAATCCGCCGGTGGCGATTTTTACCGCGGAACATCATGAAGCCCAAATCCCCACATCCTCCCGCAATCGTTCCCCCCCGTCAACTGCTGCTGGCCGCATCGCGCGGGCTTTGCGCCGGCGTCAAGCGGGCCATTGAAAGCGCGGAGGCCGCCCTCCGGAAATTCGGCCGGCCAATTTACTGTCTGAACGAAATTGTCCATAACCGCCAGGTGGTGGAACAACTGGCGCGGCAGGGCGTGGTTT
>CAZYXU010000039.1:0-26873 GCA_964650945.1 uncultured Verrucomicrobiota bacterium
GGTTGTCAGTTGTAACATATTGGCGAGATAGCTCAGTTGGTAGAGCAGCGGACTGTCGGAGCTTTGCGGAGATCCGCCCTAGCCTCCCGGCGAAGGTGGAAAAATCTTGATTTGAAGTCCGCTGGAAATAAATGCCGGGCAAGTAAACGGTTGTCAGTTGTAACATATTGGCGAGATAGCTCAGTTGGTAGAGCAGCGGACTGAAAATCCGCGTGTCCCCAGTTCAATTCTGGGTCTCGCCACCATCTTTCCCCAAAACTTCGCCGGGCACAGCCTCTTTTTTCCGGGTGAGCCACGAACGAACCGTAGTTCGCACCCGCGACCGCGGGACACCCTCAGATGTGCGGCTTGTGAAATCAAACCGTATTTCGCGGATCTCTATTTATCGAACCGCGATAAAAGTTCCCGGGAAAACATATTCATAGGCGCCCATATCCACCCGATGGAACAAGCGGTCCAAGCGGTTCATTCCATCCGAGTCGGCCGCGCCGTTCATCCAGTCCTGGTTTAATCCGGCATTGACGCACGGCGAATTCCGGCCAAACCGGAAATTCAGGGTCGCGGCATCCAGAAAGAGCGGATCAGCCGCGATGTTTCCCGGGCCGATAAATCCGTTGGTTGACCCCAGGCATGAATATGAGAAGGCGTTGGTGTTGTTGGCGGTGGGATTGCTGTAGACGTCGGCGCCTTGGTCCGCGGCCGTGTTGCCGCACACAATCATGTTCGTCAACCACAAGGTGGGTCGCGAGAGACAGACCCCGCCGCCGTCCGCGCCGGCGTTGGTCGCGGCATTCCCGGCAATCGTGCAATTGCCGAAGTAGCCGGTGCGTGTATTTACAAAATCAGCGAAAATGCCGCCGCCGGCGGTCTTGGCCAGATTGGTAGCGATCAGGCAATTGTAGACCATCGTGGTGACCGTGCCGCCGGCGGTATCCATGTGGATGCCGCCGCCGGTAGTGCCGGTCCGGTTGCTGACAATTGTGCAGTGCCACAGCCATGCGCCGTTGTCTTTGATATACACGCCGCCGCCTTCGCCGGAGGCAATATTATTGGCAAGCTGACAACGAGTCAAATACGGGCCGCCCCGGCACGAGACGCCACCCCCGTAACTCGACGCGGTGTTATGCGAGATTACGCCATCCCTGAACATGGCCCGTCCGTTAAAATAAACTCCGCCGCCGGAACCATTCGTGACCGCATTGCCGGTTACCGTGCACCAACTCGCCGTTCCAGCCACCATCAACATGCCCCCGCCCCCCGTACTGGCGTTATTATTGCTGATCGTACAATTGGTGACTGTCGCCGCGGTTTTGATATAAAGGCCGCCGCCTGAGATTCCTCTGTTGGAGGCGACCGTACAATCGGCGAGAGTGCCGCCTTCCATATACACGCCGCCGCCATAGTAGGAGTAATTGCCGGCAACGAAACAGTTCCGGATCATGCCGCTAAAAATGGATATACCGCCACCCTGCGTGGTATAG
The DNA here is from genome assembly GCA_964650945.1 of uncultured Verrucomicrobiota bacterium. Taxonomy (GTDB): domain Bacteria; phylum Verrucomicrobiota; class Kiritimatiellia; order JAAZAB01; family JAAZAB01; genus JAXGPF01. The sequence continues at coordinate 1,482 of CAZYXU010000039.1, forward strand.
GACTCAGATGATCCGACACCGCAACCATTGGTCACGCTAAAGCCAATGACCACGGCCAAGGCGTTGCGCACGTAGAAACAGCGATTCGTAACCGGCTTACCGACATAATTATTGCCGTCCACAATCGTAGACGCCCAGCCGTTTACGCTGCTGACCACAATGCCCTTGGCAATGTCAATATGGTTGGTCAAACGGTAAACGCCGTTGGAGACCAGCACGGTTTCGCCGTTGGTCGCCACCGTGACGGCATCCATGATGCTCGTGGCTGCGATGGCCCAGTTCGTATAAGGCGATTCGGACGCGCCATTCGTGGTCACGTAAAGCGTGCGCTGGGCCAGGGCGGTTCCCGATGAAATTAATGCCGCCAGGAACAGATAAATTCCAAGCCGGCTTACAAAACCGGCGCTACGTCCGCGGAACCGCAAAGAACTTGTGCGTCTAATTGCCGTCATGGGCTGTGTCCTCCAATAATTGTTTCCTGTTCATTGTTTCGCGCTACTGCATGGCCGGCAGTAAAACCATTTGGCCGATGGGAACGCCAAAAGCCCAGCGCAGGCGGCTGTATTCCCGTTTAAAACTCTCGGCGCCGGAATAGATCCGGTCATAATCCACATCGTCCACGAATACGTCGAATCCCAGAGTCTTCCACGGCGTCGGCGCCCATCCGCCCAGCTTGGTCCACGGAATGCGGCATTCCACAGTGTAACCGCCGGCCCGTAGTCCGTTGGTTGCCTCGATAATGTTCGTGGCGGCCGCGGAAATCAAAACGGCCCGCGCTTTACGGTCCGGCCCGATCGTCAACGGCAAACGATAGTCATCAGCGGATAACGCCGTGTCACCCAATGTCTTCAAGACATCCAAGTCGAAACGAAACTCCAACCCATCGTGCCGGTCCGGAATTTCTGGCGGCGCCACGTCGTCATCGTTGACGTTGGCGGCCAGATAAAGGTATTGGTCGTCGTAGCCGGCATAAAAATGCGCTTTCAGGTCGTCCCAGGCGTTCCAGCGGATGTATTCTCCTCCGGCAACAATATGGTTTTCCCCGCGGGACAGCGGGGCCAAACCGTTCCATTCCACGTTCAGGTTGCCACCCGAACGCGTCGTCCATTCTTCCAGGTTGCCGTCCAAACGCGGCGGCCGGCTCAATCGCGCTGCATTCATCAGCCAGCCGGCGCGATTTTCCCTCGGCCTCCGGCCGTCGTATACAATCGGTTGCGTGGCGCGGATCATGCCTTTGCCCGAAACAGGATCAATGGCCACGGCCGCCTGCATGATGCCGTTAGACCGGCCGAAAAACGCCGTGAATTCGTTTTCCGGCGGCAACAGGCGCATAGCCCGCACCGCGGCGCAAAATTCCTGTTCGTCCCCGCCCGGCCGTGTCAACAGATAAAACGGCGCATACGCCTCGCGGAACACGACGGCGTTGGTTTCCGTAATGCCGAGGTCGGCCGGATTGCCCAGCCAGTCGAACATTTCTAATTTATCCGAAGCCAGGGGGAATTGCAATGTTCGAGTTCCTCCGGAGAGCCACACGCCGAGCCGCCGGTTCTCCCGAAAGAGATAGGCGGACCAATAAGGGACAAGCGCGTCCAGACGGGGTTGGTCGGCCAGCCGTTCCCACCGGCCGGCCAGAGCGCCGGCCATGACGAATCCGAACCCCTGCGATTTCAATCCGCCGTCATAATCCAACATGGATTTCGGCATGTCCGCGGTGCTCGAAAAAGCGACCAACCGGAAGATATACGGCGAAATGAAATTCGGGTTCATCTGGAAGAAAGAGTTTATCGTGTTCCGATAGGCGCTTGTGGCCCGCTGCAGCCAATCCGATTTTGGAATATGCGTATGATAGAACGATGTTCCATGTTTTATAATGGCGCACTCCCATATTTCCTTGCCGTATTTTTCGGCAAACCACCCCGTCTTCCATTTTTCCCAATATCCAACCTCGCCGATAGAGCCGGCCACGGCGTCAAAGTCGTCAAGCCCGCCCAAATCCGCGATCTCCTGCAGCCATTGTACGCTGGCGCTGACTCCCAGTTTCAGCCGCGGGTCGGTTTCCCGCAGGGCCTGCCGGGCATCGCGGATAATGGGGACGTATTCCCGCGGCGGATAGGCGCCATTTAATTCATCATCCAAGATCCAATCGTTTATCCAATTTTTGTAATGCGCCGCTACCGTAGCGACGTGCGTTCGCCAAACGTCATGCGGCAGGTATTTGAAGGCGGGAATGGCGCGCTTGCGCCCCACCAAAGGCGTGTCCAGCGGCACAACATCCGTGGCCGGCCAATTGCCGTTAGCCGGGGCGATCAGGCGATAATACCAGAGAGTGCCGCAGACCTGCATGCCATATCGGCCCGGCAGGGCCGCACTATCGTCATGCCACGTATAATTCGGCCCATTGCGCCAGCATTGCTCCGGCCGCAGCCAAGTGTCGGTCATCGCATAAAAAGTCCGGATGCCGGCGCGCTGCAGGATGGACAACAATTCCGGCGTAGCCGACGAAAGCGCGCCCAGCAAACTCCGTTCCGCCGGGCGCGGAATCACGCTATAGACCACTTCGCCCGAATTTTGCGGATATTCTTCGAGCCAATAGCGCAGGCTGAACAAGCCGTTCGGGTGTCCCGGTAATTTCCATTGCACCGCCGCGCGCGCGCCGGGCGCGATCGCCATCCCGGCCGGGCCGGCCGGCCGGTTGGAGGCGCCGGAAATATTTACGATCATACCGGCCAACGTAACGGTTTGGGGCGTCGTCCCGTAATTGGCGATCCAACCATCCAGGATAACACCTTCTTCCTGGTAAAAAATGTTGCCGGGCCATTTGCAAAATAAACCGGCCTCAACTTGGCTGCGCGGCATAAACACGGTCTGGACGGACGGGCCGGCGCCGGATGATTCACTGGTCTGCGCCGGCATCACGCTAGCGGCATCAATCCAGCAATTACTGCATCCGCCCGGCGGCACGGCGATTCGCAGATGAACCGGCGTATTAGTCAAAAGCGCCATGAACGACACCAATTGCCACTGGACGGTCGCCGGCGCCCGGTTGCTTCCGTAAATAACGCTTGGCACGGTGGCGCCTTCCGCCGCCATGCGCTCGCTGGCAATTGACACGACAACCGGGATATTGCCATCCGTTTTCAGCGCCACTTGAACCCGATATAAGCCCGAGGACGGGACAAAGGGCGCGGAAAACAAGGTTTGTCCGGCTGACAGACGCAGGCTCATCGCACCATGGTAAGCGCCAGCGGCATCCAGGTTGGTGGCATGCAATATCGGACCGGCCCCCCGGGTAACCACGCCCCAATCGCCGTGCGTCAGGCCGGCTTCGAAGCTGCCGTTACGTATCAGACTGGCCGGCGCTCCCGTCTTGATAGCATTCGCGTCAGACGCCGCAACATAAGGAAGTGAAACGGCCGCAAGAATCCCTGTCGCGATCCGCCACAAAAGGACGGAATTTGGCCGGCCGCCGCCGTGTAATGTATTTTGCCGCGTAATATTCATTTGGCTGCTTGCCCCTCCGCTTCCCGCCACTCAATGCGTTCTACGCGCAATTTATCCAGCAGAATGACCGGCTCCTCCATGACGGGCGCGGCATTCGCGCCGCCACCCTGGCATTGCAAGGCTTTCAATTGAAGCTCCTGCACCGGCTGTGTTACGCATAACGGCTCGCAGCTATATTGGTCCGCCAGCTTCTCCGCCCGCACCCAGGCGATGATGCCGCCGGCGTTACCCAAGCGAACTTCCACCGCGGTTTCGCCCCAAAACGCCGTATTGGCAAACGGGTCCAAATACACCAGATATGTGCCCGGCGGCAGCGGCGCGGGAAAACGATGGCGCGCCACCGCGCCCACGTTCTTCAAGTGCACCGCCGCGATCCCGCCCCCGCCGGCAAAGTTCAATTCTTTGCCATACCAGCCCTTTTGCTCGCGCTCCCAGTCTGAAAAATAAATCAATCCGTTCAGGTCTTCGGCTTCCAAATCCAGAACCGTCGCGCGCGTCATTTCCTTCTTCGGCTCGAGCGGCTCAAATCCGGCGGGCAGCGCCGCCAGATTGCTGACGACCGCGTCCGCGGCGGCTAATTCACGGTCACCGCGCCGGAATGCGATGCGTGCATCCCGCCATTTAAGATATTGGCGCCTGATTTTACCTTCCTGTTGCGCTTCGGTTTTCAGAGAGACAAGTTGGGCTTTAAAAACAAGCTTCAACGATTGTTCCTGCTCAGCGCATGCGATTTCCTCGGCCTGTGCCGCGGTCACGCCGCCCATAACAGTCAAGCCAAACCAACTCTGTTTCTTGTCCTCCGGCCGGCCGATTTCCAAGATGGAAAGAACACAAGCCAAACGGGCCGCGGCCGCGTCATATCCCAGATGCTGAAGGGACAGGAAGCGTTTGGACACTTTATTTTCCTCGCGGCGGACATGCGCGCGCTGTTCCGCCAATGCCGCGGGCACGAACCGCAGGGTCAATTGGCCGGTCGGCGCCGGCGCCGTGGCATTCGTTACCGTGTCTTGCATGGCCGCATACAACTCGGCCACTTCGGGATAGTTGGTATATAAAGCGGGTAATTCGCCCGGCGCGGCCCGGGCCGTCAGCCCCAATGCCAGACAGAAAAAAACCAAACCGGCAAATACACGAACATCGGTTCGGTTGGAACAAAGTTTCACGGAGATTCCTTCCTTTTGCGCGGCTCTCCCAAGACCAGATAGCCAAATCCCAAAGGATTGCCCCAAGGCATTTCGGCGCCGGCCCAAACCATCTGCGCATGTCGTATGCCGTTATCCACGTCGTGCAGCGCCAGATCGAAGCCGAATACGGCGCCGGTTTGCGGCGTTACGCTCAAAAGCGCCCATGGCACGGCAATTTCCAAACCATAGCCTCCCGCCGCGCGCCGATAAGTTACAGGTAGGTCCGCGCCCGTTGCCGCGCGGCCCTGAATCAGGCTACCCGCGGTATTGGTCCCATCCAGCCGGCATAATATCCGCCAATCGTCCGGGGATAATGTGCCGTCGGGCCGGTCTCCGGCCAGGTCCAGATCCAGAAAGATTTCAACCTGATCTCCAGATTCGACGCAATCATCGCGCGTATTGACGGCAAGGTAAAGGTTAGTATTGTCCCATTGGCATTGAAAACGGCAGGAGATGTCGGCGTTGCCCTTGACGATCGGCGCCATTTGTTGGGTCAATTCTTCGGCGCTTAGGGCGGCGCCGACGCGCGACTGGCTCATCAGCCTGGTGCTGGCGCTGGCCATGGTCGAGACGATCCGCGAGGATTGAATTCCCGACCAATCCGCCGGCCAACCGGCGGCATCCAAACGCGCCGCGGGCGGCGCATTGATCAGCCAGAGGCGCCAACCGCGCTCGAATGTGTCCTGGCCGGCCCGCACGGTCAGATCCATGGCCTTGTATTCGGCGCTGCGCGCTAAATTGTAACGCAGGGGAAATCGCGTCAGAACCTGACGGTCGGCGGGCGCCTCCAGTTTCGCTAAGCTTTCCGCGCCGTTCGGCAAGGGGAAAAGATCCGGTTGGGCGATTTCAACCGTTACCGGCAAAGTTTCCCGCGTGTTGTTCTTGAGCGTCACATTCAACCAAAGCCGCCCGTCCCCGGCGGCGATGATGGGATAGATTTCCAATGTCTGCCGGACATCGGCCTTTTCGATCACGCCGGCCAGCGCACCGGCCGGCTGGTTGCTGGCCACCAGAAAGCAGGGCGTTTCCTTAAGGCTCAAGCTTAATCGGTCGTTAACGCGTTCCAAAGGCACGGGATTGCCCATGGCATCGTATGCGGCCATTCCCGGCACATCATCCGGCAGCAGCACGCGCGTCGCCTGGCCGCCTTCCGCCCAACAAATTGCCACAGCCGCGTCCGGCCGCTTGAACAGATACGCCTGCCAGACATGCGACGCATTCACTTTGCCCAAGGCGTCCGCTTGAAATACGAAGGCGTTCAATATCCGATAATAGGCCGCGGAAAGCTGCAAGGCGCCGTCATATTCGAACGCGTTCTTGGTTATTTGCCGCGTGGCGGGCGGATTGCCCAAGCGGCACATGTAAAGGAACAAGGGGTCGGTGTGCCCAACGTCTGTCATGGTCCGGCAAAAATCTTCGGCCACGCGGCGCATGGTTTCGCGCCGCTGAAGCGCCGCGGCTTTCAATCCTTCCGGATCGCCGACAAACGGGAACTCATACATGGTCGGCCCGCTGACAAACCGGTAATTATGCGCCGGCTTTTTATATTTCTCCCGCGCGCGCTTGTCCGCCGCGTAGATAATGTCGGAATACGGTTCGGTGCGTTGCATGTCCGCCTCGTATTGCGGCACTTCCGGCCTGAAAAAACGCCAGCCGATCACGGTGCAATCCGGGTCCGCTTTTTTGGCCGCTTCATAAGTCGCCTTCAACAGGGCGGCGTGTTCGTCCGCGCTGAAAAAGTGATGCACATCGTCCGAAAATTGCCAGTATTTGACCTGTGATTTATAGTGGTTCACTGTTTGGCGCACGAATTCCCGCCATTCCGCGATCTGCTTGGGTACCAGCGGATTGCCGGCGCTGGGTTCCACGCCCTTGGGCAATATCCTGTTGCAGCTCACGTGCAACAGAACGATCGGCTCCATGCCATACCGGCGGGGCAAAGCCGCTTTCTCGTCATGCCAGATAATCCGTCCCGGTTCCGGTTGCGCCAGGTGCCAGCGCCCGATTTGCGCGAAGCGAATATCCTGGCACCATTTGAAACCGGCGCGTTGCAGGGCGGCTAATACATAATCCACGTATTCCGGCATGGCGGCAAGCCAGGATGTATGATCGATTCCCATGGCCCCAGGTTTGGGCAATACGGAGAATACCTTTTCTTCGCTGTATTTACTGTCGCGCACCTGCAGCCGAACCCTGAAAATGCCCAGAACATTGGAGGCCGCATTGGCCATCAATTCGATTTCACCGTCCGCCTTTCCATCCGCGGCAAACGACAGCCCGATTTCCCGCTTCGCGATTTCGCGGCCCCAGGCATCCATCACGCTAACATCAGCCATGGTCCGCCGCGGCGCTTCCGGCCCGGCATAAGCCCGCCATGCCATCCGCACGGGGTCGGCCGCGAAAAATACGCGGCCGGACGGCTCGTCGCACAGCAGCCCGATTTCCACCGGCTCGCATGCGCAATAGGCCGTCGGCGTCGCGCCCGCCTCGACCTGCACGGCATCCAACCAGAACAAATCCGGGCATTCGATCTGAAGATAATACGCGCCAGGCGTCAAGACGCCGCCGAACGTCGTCCTGGTCCATTGGTTCGTCCCCTGCATTTTATTTTGAAGCACAACCTTGTCGCCCGCCTTCTCCACCCGTTTAACCAAGGCCAGCAAAGGGCTGTTGGAAGCCATCTTGGCATGAAAAGAAAAAGAGTAAGGGCCTTCGACCGGCGCCGGGAACGGCTTGGAAAGCAGATTGACGCTGATGGGCTTGCCCCCGGACAGTTGGGAACGCCAACTGTATTGCCCATGCGCGCTGGTCGAGCTGTCCAACATGCCGGTTCTGAGGATATCGAATTGGGCCGACGTACCCCAGCCATGGCCCAGACCGACCTCGAAACTTCCGTTTTCCACCAAATTGCCGGCCGGCGGCGCGGAAACAGTTGCCGCGGTTTGTGTCGCTTTGTCCGTCGCGATGGCGGAGGCCAGGATCAGTTTTTCGCAGATTTTGCGCGAATCGGTGGTGATTACGCCCAGCTTTTCGGCGGCTGGGCCGATGTAAATTGCATCTACCGCCAAGAATTTGCACGGCGGCCGGGGCGATTCGCCGAAATGTTGTTGTCCGGCTTTCAGCGCTTTTAATTGAAGACTTGAACCCTCGCGCGCCGTCTCGACGACTCCGGGCATCCAACGATAACCGCGGATATCTTTGGATGGCCCCCACGCATAAACCTGTTTGCCACCGTTGAATTCGACTTCCACCGCATCGTCGCTGTCAAACCAGCGCGCCACTCGCAACCACACGTTGTAACGGCCAGGCGGCAATGGTTGTTCGAGCGTGGTCCGCATAATAGCGCCGATCGAATATTCGTTGGCCACGGCCAAAGCGCCGCCGCGCGCGCTGCTATGGCTGAGATGTTCCTTGGCATACCACGCCCCGGCATTCGTCCGCCACGTTTCATACTGCTCGATCCCATCGCAATCCTCAGCCTCGATAAATATTCCGGCCGGTTGGCCCCCCTTTGCCAGGCTTGTCCATGAAATTACGACGAGGCTTAACACTCCTGCCGCCAGCCGTTTCCAGCGGGTTCGCCTCCCGCGGCCAAACCGACCGCCTATATCCATGGTTTTTTGTCTCATATGCGCTTCCCCATTGCAGGTTTCGATTGCGTCTTCGTTATTTACAGGGACATTTTCGCAAAAACACGGCCAGATACAAGCGTGGCGGTTTGTATAACCGTATTTTCCGCTTGTATCATACATCGTCAGGCGAATTGTGTCGCGCGAAAATTACGGTAACGGCGCCTGCGCGGTCGCGGCCGTTCGGCCTGTTAATTGTCCGGCATCAACACGATGCCCCGGGGTTCCGCCGGACCGCCGATATACTGCGTGGCCGCGCCGTCCTGATAGATTTCGGCGAAGAAGCCGGCGGGACATAAACATTCGAGGGGCAGGCTGTCGAGCGGCACGGTCACATGGGTGTAGCAATCGGGATACTCGCGCACCACTCTCGATACGGCCAGCTCAGTTTCATCCTGACCGACAACCAGCATCGCATTGGCGCCGTCTTGTCCGACGATCACGGTCGGGTATTCGTCCCCGCAGTCCCAGAGATTAACCAACCGGTTCGTGTTGAAGCCGATGACGGCTCCGGGACTGTTGCCGTCGGTCTTCTGGTAGATGTCTATGTAGAGATTGGTGGCATCCCGGCTGAAGGCAATGAATCCACTCTGATAATCATAGCCGATTACGGGATAACCCGCGTTGTAAATAGCGGGATACGTTGAAAAACCGCCTGCCTGCACAAGATTAACACGGTATTGGCCCAAGGCAAAAGACATGTCGGCGCAGAGGTGCTGGTTGACCACCTCCATTCCTATGGTGTATCCGTTGATGGGCAGGGAATAGTTGGCGTGGGTCAGGCACGCGAAATCTACCTGTCCCGTGCCCCCGGCCGCCACATGGACATTCCGTGACTTGCACATGTCCCGACGGTTGCCCGCGACGGCGAACCAACATTCCGAGATGTCCAGCGTGATGCGGCAGTCCATGGCTTGGTCCGAGTCGTTGCGAATGAACATGTGTTGCGTCGCCACGCCATCCGGGGGCCATTCTTCCACAATACTGGTGAATTTCAGGAGGCTGTTATATGCAAGATCGTTCAACGCATTCGTAATCGCGATAAAGGGGCCGCCGATAAAAACGGGCCGAGAGTCCACGATAAATCTCATTCTGCCGCCTGACTCGACCATGGTCTTCGAGTTGCCGTACATGTCCCAGGCGGCGAAAGCACTCGCCGGAATGTCGCACTCCAGCGCCGGGCCGGTGGTCCATAGGACGGTCATGCCGTTTGTGCCGTTGTCTTTCTCGAACACGTGGCACTCAATTTCGTCCGAGATGCCGTAGACGCCGGACGGCGTGTAGCCGTTCAAAATATTTCCAGCCGCGGCATAGCTGACTCCCGGCGGCCGGAATGCGCCATCGAATTCGAGCAGGCTGGAGGAATTCCGGTATGACCCCGGCTCCGACCCGCTGATCCGGGCATCGTAATTCATGAATTTGGTCGCACCCAGAACGGACAGGCGACTGCAGAGCAGTATCGGCCATTGCGCCGTTGACGCGAGCGTCTGCTTGCGATCGTAGATGCTGTCTTTGCTCCCGAACACGATTGCCCAGACTTCCTTGCCGGCGGCGCGGGCCGTTTCCGCTTGTTCCGCGGTATTGTCGAGGCTGTTGGCGCCGGCGGCGAGAATGTCGTAAAACGCGTGCGATCCCCCGGCCGCCTCGATCGCGTCCGCGTAGTAGTCGGGCAGGTCGCCGTGCATGATCACCAGTCCGGCGGGATCCATGGCCTGAACGGCGCTCCTGGTTGCCGCAACCATCTGTTGATAATGGTCGGCGGGAATCCCCTGGGTGCTGGGTTCATCGGCAACCATCCAGTATTTAATCCGCCCTTGGTAGTGCGCGACCATGTTGGACACATATCCGGACCATGCCGCAATGGTGGGATAAGTCTTCCCGGCTACCCACGACCACGACGGATACGGCGCGGAGAGGCAGTTGACGATCTCGACGCCCTTCGCCATCGCCTGGTCAACCGTGTCTTCCACCCACGCGTAATTAGTCGGATTAGCGGCCACAACGCTCATGCGGCCGATGTCCGGCATTACGCTCAAGGAATTAACGAAACGGATACCCGCCCGTCTGAAGGCGCTTGCGCTTGTCTCCGTGATCTCGCCGTAGATGCCGGCGCGATAGTCGTCAAACATGAGCGGGCGCATCGGTTTGCCCACCCCGCCATTGTAGAGCTCGGTCATTTCAGCGGCCGAGAGCGCCCGCTTCCATATCGCAGCTTCATCCAGGCAGCCCTGATAGCCCCAAGTCTCGGGATAGCCGATGCGGAAGGTTCCGTTCGAGGTGTTGATGTCGTTGAACGCGCTGTAATAAACCCCTTGGCGGACCCCGTCAACCCAGACGGACAGAACGTCGTTGCCAATGCTGTTGTTCTCGAAAATTCCCGCAACCAAGTGCCAGGAGGCGTCATTCACGCCGGATGTGCCGTACACGATCTCGTTATGGCTCTGCTCGTTGACAAGCAAAGCGACCGTCCCGTTCTGTTGGAGGCGGAGCATGTAATAATTACCGTTGCCGGATTTCCGGAAGATGCACTGGATGCTGTTGGTGCGGCTGGTGTTGAGCCAAGCCGCCATCGTGAAAGAATCTTTGCGCATTTCGCAGATCGTTTTGTCGGTAAACTCCAGATAGGGGGTTCCCGCGTATCTGAAATAGGCCGACCGCTCTCCCATCATCTGGGGGAAGTTGGTCGTGCAGGCGCCGTTCATGGATCGGCCATCATGGGAATTGCCAGAACTGTCCGCGACATCGCCGGACGTTCCGTTCCAGATTTCCTCCATACGGAAATAAGCCTCCAGGCCGTACGCAAGCCCCTCGCGCGGATCGAGGATGGAAAAAGCCTTGCATACGGACGGCGCCGCGTTGGTTGCCAGACTCTGGACAACGGCCGCAAAAGCCCCTTGCGGCATATTCGTGAGCGTGAGCGTGACCATGCCCAAACCGCCGGTAGCGGCCACCGCGACTTCATCCTGCCAGATTGTCTGGAAATTTGCGTCCACCACCGCGAGATTCACGGCGCAAGAATCTCCGGCAACATACAGATCGAGCCGGACCGCGTCCGAGGTGTGGAAAACCGCTCCGGCTTTGTTCTGAATGACCACTCCGGCTTCTGACGGATAGGCGGCCGCGTAATCCTGAAGCGTCCCGCGGGCGAGGTGAATCGCGTCAACGCACACTTCCGGATAGTCAAACGAGTTCGTCGGGCTTGCAAGGACTTCGGTCTTATTCATGAACACCTGCAGCGACCCCGTAAAGTTGGTGTTCAACGCGAAAGTTTTCGAATAGCGCTGCCAGGCTGTCCCGATGTTCATCTGCTGCGAAAACACCGTGTTCGAGCCGCTGAGCGCGTCGCAGGCAGTTACATAAAGCGTAATATCATAGGCGCGCGAAGCCTTTAAATAGGCGCTCACGGTGAACGTGCCGCCGCTGTTCACGCGGACGGGACGGTTGCAGAGGTCCAGATAATAGTATTGCTTGTTGGCGCGATTCCGCCACCAGGGCAGCTTCAGATATTTCGTTCCGTGGGGCGCCGCGGCCGAATCGGCCAGGTTGTTGTCGTCAATTAACGCGTGAGCGCCGATGCGCTTGCCCCAAATATCGTTCAAGCCCGTCTCGAAACTGCCGCCGGGAAGCAGGTTGCCTTCGGGTTCGATATTCTCCAGCGGCTCGGGGCCAAGCGTGATGTCGGTCCAGGTTCCCGTGTCGCGCGCATTGCTGGACAACCAGATCGAATAGATTCGTAATTGCGTGGCGCCGGGCGCTATTTGTTTGGCAGTCAACTTAAGCGAAGCCCCCTGCGCGGTCGTAGCGATGTCCACGGGGTAGCATGTCGCTCCGGTGGACTGGTTGAAAACGATGTTTGTTTTCGTTCCATTGAGATCGACCTCGATGATATTGTCCCCCGTGCCATAGGGATAGAGTCTCACCAACACCCGGTAGGCGCCCGCCGCAAGCGTTTTGTCTAAGGTCGCCTGGATATAAGAATCGGTGTTGGTTGTCTTCACGTAGGCGCAGATGCCGGCCCATTCCCTGGTAAACCCGCTGATTTCGTCGAAGTAACCGGCGTCCCGCCCCCAGTGATATTCCTCGTTCGTTTGGGAATACAGGGGACAACGCAACAGGAGCAACGCCGCCGCAACGAACGCTAACCGGTGCGCGTTTTTCGAAAACAATGCCGCCGCGACCGCCCCAACGCTGTTCCTTGCCATGCTCATGCGTTCCTCCTTGCTGAATTCGAGAAAGGCTCTCCCGTCACGTGGTTGTCAATTGCAAACATATTCAGGGGACAGTTGCTGCGCTTGATGATAATTACCACTCCCGGCGGGGCGGATTCAAGCAAATCAGCTTGCACCAGCGTATTTGCGATTTGTACGTTTCACGGCTCGCCGCAAATATGGCGGCGCGATTCCGCCGCGGAGCGTAAACGGGGGTGGCGTTGATTTAACGTTTTGGAATGCCCATCTGGACGGTACGATGGCTTCCCTCCTCCATCATTGGAGACCCTGCGTCCTCGCTGGGTAGTTGCCGCCCTTGGCGGCCTAACTTGTGGCTAACCGCGCGCTTCCGCAATCAGGCGTTCGATATGCGTCATCAGCAACTCCGGGTTTTCGTTCTCGAAGCCGTAATGATGGAAAATCACCGCGTCCGGGTGTTGCTTCAAAATAAGATCGCGGCAATTGCGGTAATATGATTCTTCCGCGCCGGCCGGCGCCTGAAAATTCTCCGGAACTACCAGCGTTTTCCGCCCATGATTCCGCGCAACGGGCAAAATTAACGCCGCGGATTCGAGCAGCGGCGTTTTATTCAAAGCTTTGCCGTCATCCCGGATTTGCCGGCAACATGGCCCGTCCACGCCCATGTAATCCAGGTCTTTTTCCCGCGCCGTCAATTCGTATAATTCCGCGGACTGGCCGGGCATATGAAAAAGATAAGTCCGCCCTGCCGGCTGCCGGCGTTTATAACGGGCGCAGATTTCGCCCAAGAAACTCGCCAGGGTCGGGATATGGATTTTTTCCGGCTCCCCGATTTTCCGGCAATGCTCGCAATAACACGGCAAGTTGGAATCCTTGGGCTCGTCCATCAGGATGCCGTCCGGCTGGTAGCGCCCGACAATATTATCGAGTTGTTCGAAAAAGAACTCGCGAAAAGCGGGATTGTTGACGCAGCAAACCAGCGCCGCGCGCTGCGGCTGGCCCGCCCGCGTCACCTTCCATAATTCCGGGTGCGCGAAAGTATAGCGCGAGGAAGCGTTGAGCGGCGCGGCGGAAAACAATCCGCCCCAGCGGCCGAACACCAGAATGGGGCGCAAGCCGGCTTCGCGCATCAGAGCGATGTTGCGTTTGATGCCGCGCCGGCACATTTTATCGTCCTCCCACGTTATGGCAAACGCCACAGCCTCTCCGCCCAGGCGTTTCATCTCCCGGTAATCCTCGGCCGCCTGCGCGAATTTATTTACATACAATCCGTGATTATAGCGATACCAAATTACTTCCATTGTGTTTCTCCTTCTTTCCGCCAACATTTACTCTTTTATATCGCGTTCAATGCGGGCTTGGCAACGCATTTGACGTAAAGTACAATTGAACGATCCGATTATACAAGACCGCATCCTTGTCCGCCGACGCCCGCGAGCTTATTTTAAAAGTCATGTTATCTACGCCCATCGCCATAAAATTGCCGCGGGGATTACCCGGAAAACTATATGCCATCTGCGCCGGACCGGTGGCGCTGGTTCTGCGCCAGGATGGCCAGGTAGCATCCGTCGAATATCTGCCGCGGCGGCCGGTCTACGACAAGGAACGCCGCGCCGCGGTGCTGGCCAACGCCATCTGGCGCAAGCAACGTCTATTTGCAGGCCCGGCTTTGCGCGCCGGCATTCGAACCGCGCGCGGTCGTTGGGCGCCCAGGCGCCGGACACCGGCACGCCTGTATCCTTTTGGCCAGGAAATCGTTGTCCCTTGCCGCTGGCGCTGGATGGTCGCGCCGCAAGGCCTGGTTTTCACGGCCGGCCGAAGCGCGGAACTATCCATGAATCGGCAATGGTTCAAGTTCAATCCGAACCCGCAGCGGGCCTGGCAGCCGCTCCAATTTCGTCAAACGCACAGCTGCTCCGGCTGGCTGGCGGAAATTCCGGGCTTGCTTGCCATCTGCCTGATGGGTGATGGCAACGTCTCCGCGGACGACCGCTGGTTGACGGCGGCTTCACCAAAGTCCGGTGTCTGCGCGCTGGGTCTTGGCCTGGACGCCGCCGCGGCTTGGAACGCGGCGCGCGACTTGCTGTCGCGCGCCAATGCCTTGTGGCTAAAAAACCTCCGCCTTTACCGCCAGCGCGCCAAGCACGCCGTCCATTGGCAAATCGCGCGCGATCCCTGGCTTGCCGAAATGTTGAACCAAATCCCGCTCTATTCCAGTTCCTGTGTGACACCGGTCTCGCGCACGGAAGCGGCCATCCGCGCCGCCACCCGCGGCTATACATATTTTTCGGGCTGGGACGGAACTTTCTGCGCGCGCTTGCTCCTGTTCAACAATAACCTGGCGGCCGGGCGCCAATTTCTAAACTTTATCAATAATCGGCGCGGCCCCAACCGGAGCATTTGCCCGGTTTGGAACGCTGACTTTACACCCTATCTCGGCCCGCAAAATTACCGGGCCGGCCGGCGCCATGAAATCGCCGGCCGGCGCTGGGAAGTATGCCACGATGCATGGGCCGCGCTTTTGCTCGAACAATATTTCGCGCAAACCCATGACGCGAACATGCTGCGCGCCTGGGGGCCTAATCTACGGCTGATCTTCAAGCGTATTTGCCGGAATGCCGATCGGCGCGGTTTGGTCGCTTCATGTTACGTGGGGCCGGATTATCCGCGTCAGGCGGCGCGCCCCGAAAAATTCAAGGGCGCCACCAAATTCACAACCCCTTTGACCGGCGCGGCCGACATGGCCATTTTATACGAAGGCTTGCGCGCCGTGCGCCGCCTGGCCGGACCGGCCGGCGATCCCGACTTAAAGCGCCAAGCCGCGGTTGTGACGGAACGGATTGCCGCCGGTTTTACCGAGACCTTCTTCAACCGCAAAGCCGGCTGGTTTTACGATTGTCTTGATCGCGATACGCGGCGCCGCTATTTCCTGCCCGCCCTCTGGCAGATTATGGCGCTCCAAGGCGAAGGCTTGTTCCTGAATTTCAGTCAGTTGGATGCCTTGGTGTCCTTTCTGACGCGTTATTTAGCGCATCCGAAAATTGGTTTCAAGCTGGTCGCCGCCGCCTGCGCCGCCAAAACGCCCGCGACCATGAGCCATAATCACTGGCAAAATTTTTTCGCCGAAACCATGCGCCTGTTGCGTTGGAACGGCGATATGGCGACGATTCGCCGGCTGTGCCGCATCCTGCGCTCCGACTGGCGCCGCTATCGCCTGGTGCACGAGAATCTTTTTGACGTGTCTTCCGGACTATTCAGCCGCGCGCATCTTTGGGACAGCTACGGCTCCTGGATGAGCGGTTTGACCGCCAGCACATGGTGGCGCGGCCTCCTGGCCGGCCGTGCCGGGCTGGAAATCCATAGCGCCGGCTTGGGTTATATTCCCGCCGCGGACCGCGGCGATTTGCGAATTGTGCGTCTACCGGCCGGACCAACGCTGTGCGACGTAACGCTGCTGGGCCAAGGCGCATGGGTTGACTCGATAACTCATGACGGGATGCCGCTCGAATATACCTGGCAGCCGCCGAACGGTATGCGCCGGATGCGCGTGATTATCAGGCGCGGTCCGCGCCCGCCTATAACACCCACGCTGGTATGCGCTTATCACGCCCGCGTTTGGGAACGCCGGCCGGTGCGAAACGGACCCGCCTGGAATTTGGAGGGCGCCGGTCCGATTCCGGTCGTCATGGCATGTACGCGGCCGTTCCGGTTGCGCCTCGGCGACGGAACGCTTTTAGATCCGATCGGCCGACTCGCTGAACGCGCGTTTACCCTGTTCAAAGTGCCGATGTCCGGCCGCGTCACTATGTGCGCGGAACGGAGCGCTTAAAATGAAAACTTTGCGCGTCGCGGAAACTAAGCTCGGAACGGTATGTTGCACCGGAAACTGACCAGCGCATGACGTTGCAGACACGGCAGGAAGGTCTCGTGCCAGGGACCGCGGCGCGTCCATGCCAGCGGCTGGGGATCGGGCGCTTCCGGTAGATAATAAAACGCGTCCGCGGGCGGCGTTTCCGTTTTAACGGCAAAAGGAATACGCGCCGGAGTGGCGCCGGCCGGTCCGCAGCGGAACAGCGGCACGACCCATTGCCCATCCGGCAAACGCTGCCAGTCAAGTCGCAATTCCGGATAGCCGGCCGCCTTGATGGGGTATAAATCAGCCGAAAGCCAATCCAGCGACGAGAGCAGCTCGGTGACATTATAAGGTTCCTTCCAATAACGGCTGTCCACGCCGCTGTAATGGATGTTATACCCGCCCCGAAAATCGCCCCAGCAATGGACATATTCCAATTGCGGAATATAAGCGGCGCGGCCCCGGCCGAACATGGCAAAAGCGGCCGCCCCATATAGTTCCTGCCAACGGTGTTGCTTGCTCTCGTCTATGCTGCCGTTTTCGCGCGCCAGTGTGTCGCTGGCCTTAAGGTTTTCGGCAAAGAGATGGCGAAAAGCGGGCTGCATCCGCTTGCGAATATTTTGATTATAGATGCCGGACATTTCAGTGATGAGCAAACATCCGCCGGCCTCGACAAAATCGGTCAAAACGCATACCTGTTCGTCGGTGACGAATTCCACGTCAGGTAAAATCAACAGGTCAAAGGCGCGCAGGTTCGCGCGGGTCACAAAACCGTCTTGCACAATGCTGAAGGGGATGCGGCGCTTGAAAAGCACCTGCTCCGCGACACAGGCCGACAAATGCGTCTGGGAAGAGACAAAAAGCAGGGAACGCTGATTGCGCCACACCGCCGTCCGGGCCGCGGGCCGAGCGGTTGCATATAAAGATACCCAGCGCCGGTAGTGACCCAGCAGTTCACTGACACCCGGTTGGTGCGGACGCAACGGCGCGCGTCCGGGTTCCGCATATCCCCAATGCGTATTGATGCCCGGGTGTCCGCCGAAAGTCATATTGAACGCCAGCGTCTCTTCGGAATCGTATTGCGTGATTATCCCTTTGCCAAGACGCCGCATCAACGACATGCCGCGAAATTTGGTTTCCACGGGGAAGACGGCGGTCGCATCATTCTCCGGACGGAAGTCCGGATTTTCCTCCCAAGCCAAATCAACGTGCGCCAGTTGGCCTTCATGATCGCCCCGCCCCTGGCTCAGCCCCTGGTTGTTGCCATGGATGGATTGGCCATTGCTGACGATGGCGATATCCGGACGCAGCGAACGCGCATAAGCCGCCAAATCGCGAATGTAATCCGTGACCGTGGCCGTCCGGAACTCCAGCCACTCCTGTAAAAGCGGATTTTGAACCCGCTCCAGATACCAGGGCAAACTGAAATGATCCCAAAACACGGGAATACGAAAAGTGTCGAAGCCCGTAAAGCCGAAACGACGTTTTTGCGCTTCGGCATCCGGATAACGTTCCCCCAAAAAAAGGCGAAAAGCCGCCTGGCAATAATTGCAATGGCATCCATCCGGTTCGAGCGACTGGCCGAGATTATCGAAATGGAGGGCATCGGTTTCAATGTAACGGATTGCGCGCTCGATCGATTTTTTCTGCCGCGTGCGCCAGCCGGGTGAATTCAAACAACCCACCCAGCGCCAAGTCTGCTCGCCGCCGTAATAAGTTTTGTCCCCCGTCGCGGTCTTGACGACCCAATCCTCGCATTCCGGATGATCTTTCATTTCTGATTCGTAGTATACCGTGTTCGGCATATACACGCCATGCCGGATGCCATGGCGATGGCATAAAGCCGCCTGACACCTGGCCAATTCCTGATCGGCGGCCTGATCGGTGGCGCCCAAACCACGATCGTATTGGCCGATCAGCAGCGTGATGCCCAATTCCCGTAAACGCCGTATATGCGCCTCGGAATACTCCCAAGCGTAATCATCTTCTAAATTTTCACTTTTAATGGACAGGCGCAAACGCCCGCTCAGAGGGTGCCACCCTCCGGCTACCGCCAAACCGGTCTTTTCCCACCATGCCCGCTGAACTGAACTCATAATGCTTGTGCTCCTTGTAATTAAAAACCGCCACCGCGGTTCAGTCCTAAATCGTCCCGGCCGGCGCGCTATAAAACAAAATAACATGACGCCGCCAAGAGGCTACAATGAACTATGGTACAACCGGATACCGCTATTGTACCCGGCTAATAGGCCCCAAGCGCGTATCCAAATCTTAATTAGCCCTCATCGGGAAAGGAGGCCCCGTGGCGCAGTTTAGGCGGAATAATCCCGGGAATCGGCTTGAAAGAGCGGAGGCGCGGCCGGCTAGATATTGCGCCGGCCTTGAAAAGTCATCTGCGCCGCGGCCAGGGGATGACTCAAAGAACGCTTGACGTACTCGCTGCTGCGCGGCAAACGCCCCGGGGTGACGCCAAACCTTTTTTTAAAGTGACGCGTCAGATGACTGGCATCGGTAAAGCCGTATTCCATGGCCAGCACGGAAATTTTCTTGTTCGAGGCCAGTAATTCGCGGCGGACACTTTCCAGCCTGATGCGGAGCAGATAATCCGCGAACGAATCCCCGGTGATTTCCCGGAACAATGCGGCGAACTTGGCGCGCCCCAAGTGTACATGGCGCGCGGCGTCGTCGAGAGATATCCGGCGCGGCAGGTTTTCTTTGAGAAAATCGAAAATCGCAAAAAGATGGTTGTAGCCAAAATAACTTTTCAGGGAACTGTTCAGCAGGTACTGATCCGTGATGGTCGCCGTCACTTCCAGCAGCAGACGCTGCAAATCAAGGCGCGCCAGTTTATGGCCGAATAGCGTTTTCAGTTCAAGTGCGTCGCGGATCAGCAAGGCGCGGCTTAATATTCTCCGGCGCACGGCCTTGTCCCGCGGCTGCAACTTCGCGCGCAATTCGGGGCATAGAAACGGCATTACTATCCCGCTGTCCACGGCTTCGCCGGTGCAGAGAAATGCGGGCAAAAAAGCCATATTGATCGTTTGTGTGCCCGTTTCCAAGATTTCACGCCAATGCGGTTCCCATGGTCCGGCAAAAGCCATGTCGCCGGCGCGCAATACCCGCTCGCCAGCGCGGTCAATCCATTTCAAGCGGCCTTGCAACACGATGATCAACTCGAAAATAGCGTGCAATTCAAAGGCCGAAGGGACTTTCGGTTCCGGATAGGCGGCCCACCAGCCGAAGGAAGGATTCTCCGCCGATATCTTGCTATCCCAATCGTCACGCACACGATAGGCCACTTGGTCTGAAAATATTTTCATCGGCGGACTCTATTAATAATGGTGACACCATGTTCTGTTTTCGATACACACATCACAAATCATAGATTGTCGGTTCATGAAAGCAAGTCGCATGTTCGCCGAACTTCATAGAAGGTGCAAGCCATAATTGCTGGCCGCCAGATCAAGCGGCATTCTGCCAGGACTTGTAGAAGTCCCTTGCCGACAGGCGCTTTCATTTTTCTTTTATTTACTGTTCTGCGGCCTAAAGCAGACTTGTTCAGGAGGCTTCACCGCCTTTTTTTACGAATCAGTTTGGCAAAAATACGGAAATCTTCACAGGAATTTAAAAAGGCGCTATTGTTCCTTACCATCTTGCCACGGTTTGCCGGCGCTAACCTCGCACAGATTGAACCGGGCGCCCTGATTATCGGACGGATTCATCCAAAGCATTGCCTAAAACAATCAATTCGACCGGCTTGAATTGATTTTTTGGGGATTTAAGCCATTCAAATCACTCAAGAAAACAACATGGATGTCGTCAATTTTACGGAGTGCGGCATCATTGGTTACCAGCACCCCGCCATGTTCCATTGCGCATGCCACCTGAAACATATCCGGCAACGGTAAGCCATGTTTTGCGCGCAACGCGCCGGCCAGGGTACCGGTTTGCCAGGTAAAGTCGCACATGGTGATATTCGCGGCGTTACGCAGCGCTAAACGATAACGATCCGCCAGATCGGGACGACGATTGCCCAAAGGCTTCACCATAATCTCTGCCACGGAAATGGGCGTTACCAGTCCGGCAAAATCACCCGCTTCCGCGCGCAGCAACAACCATTCCGACACAGCACCGTAATCCGGATGATCCTCGAGCAGATAAATCCACACCATGGTATCCAACACCACCCCGCGGCATCCTTTGAGTTTTGCGGGCAGTTTCATGTCCGGCTGCCCCATTCAGCCCGCAACTTTTTCACGTAATCAGCCGCATCGCCTCCGTCCGCCAATTCCCGTCCAAGACCGCGCAATCCTTTGCTGGTCACCGGGTATAAAACAATACAGTGATCCCCTCCCTCCACATGCACGCGCGATGCGGGACGCAGACCGAGTCGTTGCCGTTCCGCGCGCGGAATCACCACCTGATATCGCTGCCCAATCTTAGCGGTTGTCATACAACACCTCCATTATTCATACATTTCCAAAACAATCATATATGAATGCAATGCAGATGTCAATCCCGTCTTCATCCGCCCAGCAGCCACCGGTTCACCAGCTTCAGCAGGCGCAAGGGCAGACGGAATGGCGGATAACGCCAGGCGGGGTCCGGCCGGAATCCGCGCGACACCACCGGCCGGTAATGCGTAAACGCATCAAAACCCGCCCGGCCGTGGCTGACACCCATGCCGCTCGCCCCCACCCCGCCAAACGGCAGGTCGCGGCTTAAAAGCTGGACAACCGTATCATTTACGGCCATCCCGCCCGAGACCGTGTTTTCCCGCACCCGCGTCTGAATATCCCGCGCGCAGGTGAAAAGATACAACGCCAGCGGCGCCGGACGGCTGTTAATCTCCCGCAAAGCGGCGCTCAGATCGTCGAACGGAATAATCGGCAGAATCGGCCCGAATATTTCCTCGCGCATCACCGGCGCGTCCAAGGCGGGATTCCATAACAAGGTTGGCGCCAGGGCATTGGCCGCCGGATCGGCCGCGCCGCCAAAAACCACTTTTTGATTCTGGAGATATCCGGTCAGGCGTTCCAAATGCGCGGCATTGACCATCCGCCCGTAATCAGGGCTGCGCAACGGATCCGGGCCGTAAAACGACCCGATCGCGCGGCGCAATTCTTGCACGAGCAATTCACCGGCCGGCCGTTCCACCAGCACATAATCCGGCGCCACGCATGTTTGGCCGGCGTTCATGAATTTGCCCCAGGCAATGCGGCGCGCCGCCACGCGCATATCGGCATCCGCGCAAACGATGCAGGGTGATTTCCCGCCCAACTCCAGGGTTACCGGCGTGGGAAATTCCGCGGCGGCCGCCATCACCCGGCGCCCCACGGCGGTGCTGCCGGTGAAAAATATATGGTCAAACCGCAGACGCAGCAGCGCCTCCGCTGTGGTCGGTCCGCCCTCCCACGCGCACAGGTAATCATCCGGGAAAGTGTCGGCAACCAATTGCGCCACCGCGGCCGAAACCGCGGGCGTCAGTTCCGATGGCTTCAGGCATACCGCATTGCCGGCAGCCATGGCGCTGACCAAGGGCGACAGCAGCAGTTGCAGGGGATAATTCCATGGCGCCATGATCAAGACCAGGCCGACCGGTTCCGGATACAGCACGGCGCACCCGGGGCGGACCGGCCAGGGAATCCGCCGGCGGCGCGGCCGTGACCATTTTGCGAGATGGCGGATCGCGTAGCAGATATCGTTTTGAATACAGCCCAGCTCGGAAAAAAAGGCTTCCGCCGGGGACTTTCCCAAATCAGCATGCAAGGCTTTGAGCAAAAGCGACTCGCGCTCCGCGAGCGCCGCGCACAGTTTTTGCAACTGTTCCCGCCGGTAGGCCAGGGAACGGGCCGCCCCGCTCGCGCAAAAACCGCGCGCCCGCCCATACCACTCCCCAATTTTATCATGTTCATTCACGCCGCTTTTTCTACGCTTTTCCGATATCCAACACAACCATAATATCGGATTGCATTCCCCACGGCTTTTAAGCATAATGCAAGAGATTATGAATTCATCGTCAAACAAGCATGTCGTCGTGGTGGGCGCCGGACCGGGCGGACTGACCTGCGCCATGATTCTGGCCAAACGCGGGTTCAAAGTCACGGTGTTTGAGGCGGAGCCCAGGGTGGGCGGCCGTAATGCCGAAATCCGGTTGGGCGACTATTCCTTCGATACCGGCCCAACCTTCCTGATGTTGCGCGCCATCCTGGACGATGTCTTCGAGGAGGCAGGCTGCCCGGTCGGGACTTGCCTGGATGTGCGCCAGCTCAATCCGATGTATCAACTGAAATTCGCCGGCGAAACCCTGGACATCTCGTCCGACCCCGCCCGGATGAAAGCGGAAATCGCCCGGGTATTCCCCGGCAAAGAGGAGCGCTACGACGGGTTCCTGCGCCGCGAGGGGCGGCGTTTCGCGCGGCTGTATCCCTGCCTGCAAAAACCTTATCACCGGGCCGCCACCCTGCTGCACCCGGACCTGATCAAGGCCTTGCCGCATCTGGCGTTGAACCAAACGCTTTACACAGTCATGCGTAAGCGCTTTGGCGCGGAACAATTGGCGCTGGCCTTTACTTTTCAGTCGAAATACCTGGGGATGTCGCCCTGGGATTGTCCGGGGCTGTTCGCCATGATCCCCTACATCGAGCACGCCTTCGGCATCTATCATACCATGGGCGGACTCCACGCCATATCCCGCGCCATGGCGGACGCAGTCCGCCGGCATGGCGGCACAATCCATCTCAACCGCCCGGTCCGGCGCATCCTGGTTGACGAGGCCCGTGCCGCCCGCGGCGTGGAACTGGCGGACGGCGAACGGATCGCGGCCGATGAGGTGGTCATCAATGCCGACTTCGGCTATGCCATGAACAACCTGTTTGATCCGGGCCAACTCCATAAATACACCCCGCGCAAGCTGGCCGCCATGAAACTCTCGTGTTCCACTTTCATGATTTACGCCGGCGTAAACCGCGCTTATGACATGCCGTTTCACACCATCTGCTTTGCCGACGATTACAAACGCAACATCCGCGGGATTTTCAGCGGCGCACCGCCGGGCAATGACATTTCTTTTTACGTCCGCAACGCCAGCGTGCTCGATCCGAGCCTCGCGCCGCCCGGCCATTCCGCCATCTATATCCTGGTGCCGGTGTCCAATACCAACGGCCAAATGCAGTGGCCCGCCGAACGCCAGCGCTTCCGGGACACCGTATTGAATGCCGTTGCCCAACGCACCGCCATGACGGATATCCGTGACCGCATTGTCACCGAGCAGATCATCACGCCTTTGGATTGGGAAACAGATCACCGTGTTTACCGGGGCGCCACCTTTAACCTGGCGCATAATTTCGGCCAGATGCTTTATCTGCGCCCCCGCAACAAATTCGAGGAATTTGACCATTGCTGGCTGGTCGGCGGCGGCACGCATCCGGGCAGCGGACTCCCCACCATCTACGAATCCGGACGGATTGTCGCCAACCTGCTGGCGCGCGCGCACGGCATGGCATTCGTCTCCAAGAATCTACACGCCTGACGGCCACCGGGAAATATCGCTTGACGGCCAACACCATACCAGCAAAATCAAACGGCAAAAAAATCATTGTCATCGGCGCGGGACTGGGCGGGCTTTCCGCCGCCATAACACTGGCGCAGTCCGGTTATGACGTGACGGTGTTTGAGAAAAACGCTCACGCCGGCGGCAAAGTTAATGTTCTGAAAGCCGGCGGATATTCCTTTGACCTGGGTCCGTCAATCCTGACGCTGCCCCATCTGTTCGAACGCCTGTTCGAACGCTCCGGCCGCCGGATGCGGGATTATTTCACCATCCAGCCCGTTCGTCCACATTGGCGGAACTTCTTCGAAGATGGCGCGGTCATTGACCTGTATCCCGAGCCCGAGCGGATGGCCAAGGAAGTTGCCAAACTGGGGGAAGCGCCGGCGGATTTTCAAAATTTCCTGGATTATTCCGCGAAATTGTACGATTTGATCGAGGATGGTTACTTTGAGGCGGGACTCGACACCCTCCGGGATTTCAAACGCCACTACGGTTTGGCGAAGTTTGCTCGATTCGACTTGTTGCGCACCATGCATGGGGGAGTTGCGCGCCATATCCGGCATCCGCATTTGCGCGACATCATGGATTTCTTCATCAAATACGTCGGCTCCTCCGCCCGGGACGCCCCCGCCTTCATGAACTGCCTGCCAACCATCCAGTACCGTTACGACCTGTGGTATGTCGCCGGCGGCATGATGAACATCGCCCTGGGACTGCAAAAACTGGCCATGGAAACCGGCGTGAAGCTCCGCCTCGGATCGGAAGTGGCGCATATCCGGGAGGCCAACCGCAGGGTGACGGGCGTGGAGTTGCGGGATGGCGCGTTTCACGCAGCGGACATCCTGGTATCCAACATGGAGGTCATCCCGGCATATACGCGTTTGATGGGCAAAGATGACCGGTTCTTGCGTCCATTGCGCAAATTCGCGCCGGCCTGTTCCGGACTGGTGCTCGACCTGGGTTTGGACGTAAAATATCCCCGGCTGGCGCATCACAATTTCTTCTTTTCCGGCAATCAGCGGGAGCATTTTAACACCGTCTTCCGGCAACACCGCATGCCGCACGATCCGACACTCTACGTGGTCGCCGCCTCGCGCACCGATCCAACCGTTGCGCCGCCGGATTGCGACTGCCTCAAAATTCTACCGCATATTCCCTCCCTGAGCGACCGCTGCCCGGCCACACCTGCCGACTGCCGCGCCCTGCGTGACCGCGTGATCGTCAAACTTGAGCGCATGGGGTTGACGGATCTGCGGCGCCACATCGTCTTCGAACACATGTGGACCCCGCACGACATTCAAGCGCAATATTACTCCAACCAAGGCGCCATTTATGGCGTCGTGGCCGACCGCTGGAAGAATTTCGGATTCAAGGCGCCCAAGCAGAGCCATGCTTACGAAAACCTGTTCTTTGCCGGCGGCTCGGTCAATCCGGGCGGCGGTATGCCCATGGTGGTCCTGTGCGGCCAGAATACCGCGCAAGCCAT
>CAZYXU010000040.1:0-25281 GCA_964650945.1 uncultured Verrucomicrobiota bacterium
TTTCACCAGGTAATCATGGGCGCCCCGGGCAAACGCCTCGGCCTTGGTCGCCGGCTCCTCCTTGGTGGACAGGACAATCAACGGCACATCGCGCGTGGCGGGATTGGCGCGGTAGAATTTCACCAGGGTCAGCCCGTCAATTTCCGGCATAACCAGGTCCTGCAGGATGACGGTGGGGGCAAATTCCGAGGCCTGCTTGACGGCGGCGGACGGGTCGGCGCAATAGCGGAAGGTGATGTCGGTTTCCGGCGCCAGCATGCGCCGCACCGCCTCGCCGATCATCGCCTGGTCGTCCACCAGAAACACCCGGATACCATGCCGCCCCGGATCGGCGGCGGACTGTTTGCCCGTTTGCATATCTTCCCCCCTGTTAATAGTTAGATCCCCGCCAACGCCTGCGTCACCGCGCCGGCAATTTCCGCCAGCGGCAGCACCTGCGCCGCGGCGCCCAATTCCACGGCGGCGCGCGGCATGCCGTAAACCACGGAACTCCGCTCGTCTTGGGCGATGGTATGCCATCCGGCCCGGCGCAGTTCCAACAATCCCGCGCCGCCATCGCGGCCCATGCCGGTCAGCAACACGGCCACGCCGGGCGCCGGGCAATGGCGCGCGGCGCTCCGGAAAAAAACATCCACCGACGGCCGGTAAAAGCAATCCTGCGGGTCGGACACATATTGCAGAGCGCCATCCGGCGCAAAGACCAGGTGATCGTTGGTGCAGGCCAGGCTGACCAGTCCGGCGGGCGGCAGGCGGCCCGGCTCCGCCACCCGTACGCGCAAACTGCCCCGCCGGTCCAGCCAGGCCGCCAGGTCCGGCGCAAACTGGGCGTCCACGTGCTGCACCAACACCAGCGCGGCGGGAAGATCCGGCGGCAAGCCGCCCAGAATTGCCGCCATCGCCGCCGGTCCGCCGGTGGAAGCCCCGAACAACACCAGGCGCATGCCCGGCGCGCGCGGCGCCGCCGCAACGGGCGCCGGCGGAGCGGCGGCGGTCGGCGGGGCGGTCAACTGGCCGATGATGGCCAGTTTGCGCTGCAATTCCGCGGCGCCTTGCAGCCGGCCATCCGGCCCCAGCACGGGCGTGTTGACGGCGTCGAGGGCGCCATGCCCCATGGCCTCGAAAACCAGAGCGATATTGCCTTCCACCGTGGCCGTCACCACCAGGATGGCGCAGGGGGAGCGGCGCATGATTTCGCGCGTGGCCTCCACGCCATTCATCGCCGGCATGATCAAATCCATCAAAATCACATCCGGGACGTCGGCCGCGCAGTTGGCCACCGCCTCCGCGCCATCGCGCGCGATCCAGGCCACGGAATGCTCCGGGCAGGCGGTCACAATCCGGCGCAGCGCTTCCACCGCCATCCGCATGTCATTGACAATCGCCACCCGCATGTTAAGCCCCCAGCAAATCGGTGATGGCCCGGATGAAGGTTTCATCCTGGAAACTGCTCTTGGTCAGATAATAATTGGCGCCGGCCTCCATACCGCGCCGCCGGTCTTCCTCCTGGTCCTTGTAGGAAACCACCACCACCGGCAGTTGCCGCAAGCGGGGATCCCGGCGCAGGTTTTGCACCAGCTCAATGCCGTTCATGCGCGGCATGTCCACATCCGTCACCAGCAGGTCGTATTGATTTTCCCGCAGGTTGTTCCAGGCTTCCATGCCATCCACCGCCACCTCCACCAGGTAACCGCGGTTTTCCAGCAGGCGCCGCTCGATCTCGCGCACGGTAATCGAATCGTCCGCCACCAGGATCGCCTTGCGGCGCTGCGCGGCGGCGGCGCCCGCCGGCCGGACGGGGCTTTTCAATCCGCCGCGGCCCAGCATGGTTTCAATCGAGCGCGCCAGGTCGTCCGCGTCCAGGATCACCACCGGCGTGCCGTCATCCAGGAGCGCCGCGGCATTCAGATCGCGCACTTTACCCAGGCGGGCATCCAACCGGCGCACCACCAGCTTGCATTCGCCCAGCAAACGGTCCACCACCAGTCCGTAGGACTCCGCGCCCGCGCCCAGCACCACCACCGACCAGCTATCCCGGCCGGCGGCCGGCGGCAGTTCCAGGAGCTCGGCGGCATCCACCAGCCCGACATCGCGCCCGTCCAGCGCCAGGTAACGCCGCCCTTCCAGCACGCGCAAGTCCGCCGGCGCGGGCTGCGCCAGCCGGGCGACGCGCGTCAGCGGCAGCGCATACGGCGCGCCGGAGATTTCCACCAGCAGCACGCGCAAGACCGACAGGGTGATCGGCAGTTGCAGGTTGATGGCCGCGCCGCGGCCGGGGTGGTTGACGATGCGCGCGGCGCCGCCCAGCTCCCGGGCTAGGTTATGCACCACGTCCATCCCCACCCCGCGTCCGGAGATTTCGGAAACGTTTTCCGCTGTGGAAAACCCCGGCAGGAAGAGGAATTCCAGCACTTCCTCGTCCGTCAAACGCGCCAGGGTTTCGGGCGCGCTCAAGCCGCGGGCGGCCGCCTTGCGCCGGATGCGCTCCACGTCCATCCCGCGCCCGTCATCGGCAACGGTAATCAGCAACTGGCCGGCATGATGCCGGGCTTCCAATTTTAAATGGCCTTCCGCGGCTTTGCCGGCCGCCTGGCGTTCGGCCGGCGTTTCCAATCCATGGTCCAGCGCGTTGCGCAACATGTGGGTCAGGGGCGCCTCCAACTGCGCCAGGATTTCGCGATCCACGCCGGTCTGCTGGCCGATAATTTCGAAGCGAACTTTTTTGCCCAATTGCCGGGCCAGGTCGCGCACCATCCGCGGCAGTCCCTGCACGCCATCGGCCAGCGGCCGCATGCGGCTGGCGACGGTTTCCCGGTAGAGCCGCTCGGTCAAATCCACCGAGCGATGCGCAAAGAATTCGAAATCGGCCAGGGCTTGCCCGGTTTGCTGCCGGATTTCGCCGAGTTTGCGGAGTAATTCCGCGAAGTCGGCCGGCCAGACGGCCGTCTCCGCGTGTTTCTGGGCCTGGCCCGCCAAATATTCAAGCTGCCGGGCCAGGTCGGACTGGGCGGTCTTGAGGGCTGACAATCCGGCGATAAACGGCGTATGCCAGCGCGTCTGCACCACCGCCTCGCCCGCCAATTCCAGCAACCGGCCGAGATTTTCCGCCGCCACGCGCACCGTGCGGTCCGGGGCGGCGGACACGGCGGCCGGCGTCCCGCCCGCCGGCGCGGAAGGCGCTGCCGGTGGCTTTGCTGCGGCCGGCTCCGCTCCGGCCGGCTTGGCCGGATTTGGCGCAACGGCTGCCGGCGGCGCCGGGGCGGATTGCGATGCCTGCCCGCCTTGCCGGACCTGGGCGAGTTGTTGCAAGACCTGCGTTACCGGCGCATCCTCATCGGCGCGCCAGCCGGCCGCGGGCGCTTCCGGCGCGGCGGCGATTTCACCCAGTAAATCCACCGCCCGCAGCAGGCTATCCGCGGCGGCCGGGGTGATCTTGATTTCGTCTTTCTGCGCGGCAACAAAGCAATCCTCCAGCGCATGCGCCACCTTGACGGCGGGATCGAGTCCGACAATGCGGGCGGCGCCCTTGATGGAATGTGCCGCCCGCATCAATGCTTCCAGATTTGCCTGCGCGGCGGCGCCCTGTTCCAGGGCCAGCAACCCGGCATTCAAGACCGCGGATTGCGCCTCCGCCTCCTGACGGAACAAATCCAGCATGGAAAATCCGCTCAAGTCATTCATGCCACCACCTTGGCCAACGCCTTGAATAACCGTCCCGGGTCCAGCACCCCGATTGCGCGGCCGGCATGTTCAATCAAGCCCTGGCTGAACTGCGGCAGGGCATGCGCGACCGTGGCCGGCGGCGGCCGCAAGTCCGCGGCATGAAAATGGCACACCCCCAGCACTTCCTGCGCCTGGAACACCCACCCCTGCCCCTGGTCCAGCAACAGGCAATGCCGCGGTGAAATCATGGCGCGCGCCGCGGGCCCGGCCACCGCCCCGGCGGACTGCGCCCCGGCGGTTTGCGCCCCGGCGGCCGGATGGCCCTCCGACGGCGGAATGCCGAGCAGCGCGGACATGGAAAAGCACAAATGCATGGCGCCGCGTACGCTCACGAGGCCGAGGAGCACCGCATTGGAACGGTGCGGGATGACGCGCACCGGCTGGATGGCCACCACCTCCTGAAATACCGCCGCGGGCAGCGCCAGCCATTCGGCGCCAACGCGAAACACGTTGACGGTGCGGTCGAACGCCTTCTCGGCCTGCACCGGCTCCGCCAGTACACTGGCCCATTCAAGGGCATAGCCATCCGGCAGGCCGCGTTCCAGCAATTGCCGGGCGCCTTCGGCGAAGACCGGGCAATTCCGGCAATGCACATGCCGCGGCAATTCCGGGCAGGATTGGTCGCCCGCGGCGCCGATGCGGTTCCAGCAATTGCTTTCAGGACGGTTCATTGGCATAGTATGCCAAACCACCGCCAATCCGGCAATGTTTTTGACGGACAATCAGCCGCGCGCCGGCATGGATGGGCGGCTGTTGGCATTGAGCATTTCATTCAAGCTGCCGGTACGGTAGCCGCGCAGGTCCAGGGTGACATACCGGTAGCCGGCGGATTGCAGGACTTGCACAATGCGCACGCGCATATCGTCCCGCGCCGCGCGCGGAATATCGGGGCCGGCCAACTCAATGCGCGCCAGGTCGCCGTGACTGCGCACCCGCACCTGGCCAAAACCCAGCCCGCGCAAACCGTCCTCAGCGGCGTCAATCCGCCGCAATTCCATTGCGGTAATCGGCGTGCCGTAGGGGATACGCGACGCCAGACAGGCGGCCGCCGGCTTGGCGGCCGTCGGCAAACCCAGGATGCCGGAAACCAGCCGGATATCCGCCTTGGTAAAGCCGGCCTCCGCCAGCGGGCTGACGACATTGTTTTCGCGCGCCGCCTGCCGGCCGGGCCGGAAGTCAGCCGCATCGTCCACATTCGCGCCATCCAGCACATGCGCCAGCCCCCGCGCGACGGCCAAATCCCGGAGCGCGCGAAACAGCGCGGATTTGCAATGATAGCAGCGGTTGGGCGGGTTGGCGGCATACGCCGGGTGTTTGAGTTCATCGGTCTCGATGAAGGCATGCCGGAAGCCGTATGCCGCCGCCAAACGCGCCGCCGCGGCCCGGTCGGCCTGCGGCAGCGAGGCGGACACCGCCGTCACCGCCAACGCCCGATCGCCCAATGCCGCGTGCGCCAGGACCGCGAGCAAGGTGCTGTCCGTGCCGGCGCTGAACGCGGTCAGCACCGATTGCAAATGCCGGAGCCGGTCCAGCACGGCGGTAACCTGATGGCCCAGACGTTTTTCCGGCCATGCCAGTCCGGCAATATGTTCTAACGTGATTTCGCTCATAACAGTTTTTGGGCGATATCCGCAATGGCCCGGGCGGAGACATTCAGGATTTCATCGCCAAACGCCTGGTTGGAATGCATGATATCGGCCAGGCGGTCGTCGGGATATTTTTCCAACTGCGCCGGCCACGGCCGGCCGGCCGGCCCGTAGGTCCGCGTCAAATCCACGAATTCCGGGTTGACTCCCATATTCATGGAAGTTTCCCACATCCCGCCGTGGGTAAACGGCACATCGCAGTCCGGGCGTTTGATTTGCTTGATGAACGAAGTGCTGGTGGCGGTGGCGAAGCGCATGCCATCCAGCCGGCCCTGCCGGTCGTTTTCGATTTTCTTCAGCAACGCGCCGGCCGGGCCATGCCCGCCAAACGCCACGCAGGACTTGAAGCCCATATCGGCCAATGATTCGAAGAGCTCAACATACAGCCGCTCGCAAGTCTCCACGCAGGTCATCAGCGAGGGCGCATACTTGGGATTCACCGGCCGCAGCTCCGCGCGTTTCAATGACGGCGGGCGGCCGCCGGGCGCAAACGGCACCAGGGGGAAAACTATCCCGCCCGATATGCTGGCCGCGCGCAGGCAAATCTCGTAAGCCTTGGCCGGATCTATCCCCAGGGTGTTTTGCAGGCCATGATACTCCATCGGCCCGCAGGCCCAGTAACAAATGGGCGTTTTCGCCTGGATGGCCAGGAATTCTTCCGGGAATAACTCTTCGTATTTTCGTTTGTCACGCATTTTACACCGCCTGTTTTATAACAATTTCATGCAAATGTCATCCATGGAGATCGTAATTTTTTTGCCGGGCGGCAATTTGGGAATAACCGCCACGCTGGCATATGCCGTTCCGGGCCAGGCCTGGAACATGGCCGGCGTGATCTGCCCTTGCGCTGCCGTCCATTCGTTGGGAACCGCATCCATGCCACAGGGGAAGATCCCGTTCGTTCCATCGGCGCTCGCCATGATTTTGGTTCCCGCCGGATAGGCCAACCCGCAGGGAGCGCTTAAGCGGACGCTCCAGGCGTCGTCCGACTGGAAAATGCTTTCCACGGCGGCGCTGACATTGAAAACCGGTAAGCCTTGCTCCGGCTCGAACGCCGCCCGGCAGCCGGATTTCCAGCGGGCGGCATCCTTGACCTGCAAGACTTTATCGCCGGCAGTGCAGGCGGCAAGCAGCTCTGTTTCCGTCCCCTTGACCATCCTGACGTTACATGCTCTGATCGGGCGCTTTTCCAGGTCGTAAAGCATCAACCCGAACACCACCCGGGGATTGCCGCCAACTGCCTTGAACTGCCCGGATAAATCATAGGCGCGGGACGGATCAACCGGGAACAGGTTGCTTTCAAAATGAATGGACGAATTGTCGGTTTGGAAGGCGAATTTACCGCTGAACGCGTCCCGCGTCAGGAAATTCCCCTTGGCGGGGCGTTGCCAATAGCGCATATCGCCGTATTCGGCATGCCCGTTTTTGACCAGGTTGGCCGGGTCTTCCTCGATCCTGGCTTCCCGCAAAACGCTGGCGTCCTGGAATTCCGTCGCGGCCGTGCCGGCCTCCAACTGCAAACCGCTGACCCAGACGACGGCGCCGCTGCCCGGCATGATGACAAACATGCGGACGTTAGATATTTTGTCGCCGATCTTTTTAGGGTTGACCGTGATGGGGACAACGATGCGCTGCCAATCGGCGGTTAATTTGAATTCCTGGCGCACCTTGGCCAAGTCCTGCAAATTCACCACCAGTGAGGCTCCGTCCCGCGCGGCCTTGGCGTAAAACGAAAACACCATTTGCGCCGGCGTGTCCGACGGCAGCGGGTAACAGGCGCCAAATAATCCACGGCTCAAAAGCAATTCCCGCGAACGGTCCATGCGCAACGAGGGATGCCCCTCCCATCGGACTTCGTCATCCACATACCAGACCGAACCTTTCTTGGCCTCCTCGTAGGTGAGTTCGGCGTCCGTCAGGATAAACGGCTTGTAAAAATCGGGGCTGCCGGGAATAAGCTGGCGCTCGAAACAGGGATTGGGGCAGTAATTTTTACCGAGATGCAACTGCCGGATAATGGCCGGGACATCCACGGATAGCGCTTGTTCTTTTTCATCCGCAATGGCAACGATCTCCAGTTGCAAAGGCGCTTTGAGCGCGCCCTTGATCCGATAGGCTCGCGTGCCAAACGGCTCCAATCTATCGGCGAACGTCCCGTCCTTGACGCGCAAACGGCGCTGATCGTCGAATTCAACCGCAACCTCGTCCGCCGCCGGCAACTTGAACGTGACATCGGCGGCAAAATGGCGCAGGTTGGCCGCCAGCAAGATATAATCGCCGTCCGGCCACTGGAACATGCGGCCTATAACCTGGGGGAAACGCGCCCCGGCGGCATCGTAAACCTGACCGGGATAGGTTACGTCCTGTTTGACCTCGTAGTTGAGCAAGGCCGGCGACAGGTGTTTAATCTGCCCGCAAAGCATTTGCAGGCCGGCCCAGGAATCGTAGTTGGCCGGCGTGGTAATGCAAAAGAAATCCAGCCCTTTGACGCCATAGATCAGGTTGACATAATTCTGGCAAAGCATCTGTTGCCGGGTCATGCCCAGCGGCCCTTTTTGAATCGAGTGCTGGCCGGCCAGGGGCACCATGAACATAAGCTTGTGATCCTTCTCGCAGCGCCGGCGCAGTTTGTCCGCGTAGTACGCCTGCCCCAACCCGGGCTCGGACAGCAACCCGGCCTGGGTCCAAGGCCGGGGATAAATGTCATCCGACAGCGCCTCGGCATAGGCGGTCCAGGCTTTTCCGGGCGGCAGATATTTGCTGAAATTCAAAAGAAACGGCCGGTAAGGATCGGTTTCACGCAAGTCGTTGTAAAACCATTCCATCACCTTCAGATTGACATCGGCGGCATCCAGGTTGGGCTCGTCAACCTGAAAACGCATCAGATAATTTTTGCGGTCAGCCATATTTTGCGCCGCCTGCCGGTATTTGGGCAGCATCGCTTCGTAATTTTTGCGCGCGGCTTGCAGCCCTTCCCAGGCTTTAATATCGCTCTTGGCCAACCCCCAGTCCACGACTTGCAAACCGTATTTTTCCGCCAAGTCCGCCAACTCCGGGAACTCGCCAACCTTCATGATGTGTATCGCGTTAAATCCCAATTCGGCCATTTTTTTAAAATGGCGCTCTTCGCGGATACGGTGTCCTACCATCGCGAGCATGAAGTACGGTTCGCCGTCCTTCAGCAGCGTTTTTCGGATGAAATCGGCCTTCACTTCGCAGCCGGGCTTCGGCTCGAGCTTGATAATGTCATAATCCGCCCCATACAATTCGCGCCCGTTTTCCATCACGCTCAAGCGCGCCTGGTGGCGCCCGGTTTTTATATCCTTCAGCGGCAACCCGGCAATCAATTCGGATTTGGGATTCGATTTCTCGAATAGGACTTTTCCCGCAACGGTCACACGCAAATCGATTTTTTCAAGCATCTTGTCGGAAACGCCAAGCACAACTTTGAGTTCGGCGTTTTGCTCCGTGGTGTAATAGCTGCGTCCAACGAACGCGTCCTTCACAATGGCCAACCCGCTGGTGTCGGCGATATTGGCAGAGGCCAGCAGGCTGCCCGCATGGTCGCGCAAGGCCACGAGAATTGCCCGTTCGTTGAAGTTCGCCAACGGCGCTTTGACGATAATCTTCTCCGGCTGCTTGAGCGCAACGGTCTGGCATTTATGTTCCGTCATCTTGCCATCCTGGGTCTCGACCACCCAGATTTCCGCCTTGCCGCCAACGGCGGTCGCCGGCGAGAGTGTCAAGGTTATCGGATAAAAGTAGCCTTCGGCGCCCTGCTCAAACACGCCCAACTCAACCCCGTCAATCACCGGGGCGAATGGCGTTTCGACGCTCTTATCGTCCAGCCCGTCCAATTTGACGTATTGTGACGCATCCTTGACGGAGTGCTTGGCAACCAGCGCATAATATTCCTTTCGTTCACCCTGCTTGGCGCCAAGCGTGTCAACCTCCGGGACGCTCCGGTTGCGCAAGAGATTGATCCGCGTTTCAGACAGCGTGCCGCCTTGCAAGGCGAAGAGCGGAATGGCGATTTCGGCCTCCCAGCCCGCCGGCAGCCGCCGGGTCACGGCCCGCCACGGACAATTCCAACCCGGCTGGGTATTCGCGCCCATTGGGCCAAAACTCTTTTCCCCTTTGACCCCGGCGAAACTCAGCATGAACTGGAGCGCCTGCTTGCCGCCGGATCCCGGATCAATGAAGACTTCCACCGACTCGTCATTCATGATTGCCCCGTCATGTTCGAAGACCGTCTGTTCGACATGTTGCATGTCCGGATTCACACAATGCACGCCCAGATAAAGCCAGGCATTATCGCGGCAGATATAAAACACGGTTTCATCCGAGGTCCGCGCCACGTCGGCGGACAG
The DNA here is from genome assembly GCA_964650945.1 of uncultured Verrucomicrobiota bacterium. GTDB lineage: Bacteria > Verrucomicrobiota > Kiritimatiellia > JAAZAB01 > JAAZAB01 > JAXGPF01. Next base: position 9,737 of record CAZYXU010000040.1, read on the forward strand.
CAGGTTCAGCCGGTCAACCTTCGCCGCGTTTTGCCAGCAGGCGTCATCCAGCATGCCGTCAAGTTTGGGCGGCAGGACGGCGGGAATCATTAATGCCGCTGGCGTCGCCGCCCATCCGCAAGACACCGCCAAACCGATCGCACCCGCAAGGACGTTTTTAATCTTCATAATTTCCTCTCATCCTGCAATTAAAGGTGTGTCATGACCGCATTGCCGCTCCGTGGTCATACGGAAAGCCTGGCGGGCGTTCTCCGCCTTCACGGTCAGCATTTCCCGCATTCTGCCGCGTAATTTAAAGCAGCTCCCGCAAATGCGCGCGCATGGCCGCAAATGCGCAATGCGAACTGCGCGCCTTGTATTTCAGTGTGACATGTTCCCGGGCGTATTGGCCGGCCCGGTCGTTAAATGTGCCGCGCGAAGTAACCAACTGCCCCCAGTTGCCGAAACTCCAGCCGGTAGTGTCTTTGCGTTCGGAAAGATTTTCATGCCATTCCGCCGGGAACAACGCCAGCCAGCGCGGGTGGTCGTTGAGCCAAGTACTGGTGTAAAGCGTGTCATACCCGTATTCCGCCGCGCTTTTGTCCATAAGTTCGAGAAAACATTCCGGCAGATGGCGCGGATCGTCGTAAATCGACCGCGGCGCCAGCGCGTTGGCAATGTGAAAACAACACCAAGACGCCAGCAATTTTGGCCTAGGCGGGTCATACTTCAGGCTGCGCACATTCCATTCCGGAGGGATATAGCCGGGCATGCCGACGCTCTTCGGGTAAAATTGCTCCGCGCGCGCCATGGCCAACTCCCGGAATTCGCCGTACAGGCGCTCCTCGAATTCCGCCGGCGGCAATCCGCCCAGTTCATCCGCCCGAGCGACCATCGCCCGACAATCGGGATTATCCCATTTGGTCTCGTAATCCCGGTAATTCAACGCGTGAAAAAACAGCGGCGTGCGGCCGCGCAGCAGTTCGCCCACCGTGTTTTCGGGCATTTTATCCTTGAGCCGGCGCGCAAAATAAAATGACAGCCTGGTCATTTTTTCCACGTATTCCCGGTGCTCGGCCAGTGTTTTAAATTCGTTTTCCGACATACTCCCCCATTGGGCATGCTGTAACGGCGCCCGGCCGGCCGCCGGCATTGACAGCGCTGCCGGCGTCCATCAATTGCCCGAAGAAAGACTTCATTGTGGCATGATACCCGCGTTTAACTTCTTGTCCATGGTGGATTTGACCATTTACATGGCAGATTTGACCATGCCCGGCGATTTCAACGACATCCATTCAGGTTAGCGCCATGGCAATTCCACGCCATGGAATACCGCGAACTCGGAAAGCGCCGGGCAGATCTTGTTGCTCCGGTCGCTCCTGACTTCCAGCCGGATGCGATCGGCCGTGATGCGGTCGCCGGCAATCAAGCGCCGGCTGCCGATGCTTTGTCCTGAGGCAAATTCCCGCCAATATCCATGCGCGCCCGCACTCAGCGTATACCCGCCGATCCGCTGCCCCAGCGGCAGGTATTCGCGCAGGCTGATCACGTTAAACTCAACCGGATCCGGAAAAGCCAGAATTATTTCCGCCCGGAACACATCATCATCCGTGCACCAACAGGTGTCCGCCCGGCCGTCAATCAGATTGGCCGCCTGAAACACATGGCTGCCGCCCCGGGTATGGGAAGCGCTGATCCGGGCGGCGCGCGCCAAGTCCGCCGCGAACAAGGCGTCTTTCAAGCGGCGGAACTCGCGCAATGCGGCCACATCATTTTCATGAATGATGCCGCGGCGGTCCGGCGGGAGATTCAGATTCAGCGATGCGCCCCGGCCCACCGACCGGAGATAGAGGTCCAGCAGGTTATGCGGCGTGCGCACCAGGTCATCTTCGGCGGCATGATAAAACCAGCCGGGGCGGATTGAGACATCGCATTCGGCCGGCGCCCATTGCGGCCCTTTGAATTCGCCCTGCTCGAGATAACGCCAGCCAAGCAAATTTCTCTGCCCGCGGTATTTTTCCGCTATCGTCTGCCAGCAGGGATCGCCAGCATATCCCAATTCGTTGCCCACCCAGCGTATATCCGCGCCCGCCTCGCCGAATATACATGCATGGGGTTGGAGCGCATGCACCAATGCCATGGTCTCCGGCCAACGGTAATAAGTTTCATGATCGATATTGCGGCGTTCACGGGCGCCGCCGTAAAACCCATCGCCGCCATTGGCGCCGTCAAACCAGACTTCGAACAACTCGCCGTATCCGGTCAGCAGTTCCCGCAACTGATTGTGGTAATATTCGATGTAGGCCGGCCGGGCATATTCCGGATGATTACGATCCCAGGGCGACAGATAAACGCCGAACTTCAAGCCATACCGCCGGCAGGCGTCGGCGATTTCGCGCACGACATCGCCGCGCCCGTTTTTCCAGGGACTATGTTTGACGGAATGCTCGGTATATTTTGACGGCCACAGGCAAAAACCGTCGTGATGCTTGCAGGTCAGAATCAGCCCGGCCAGGCCGCCGGCCGCGGCGGTTTCGGCGATCTGGTCGGGATTGAAAGCCGCGGGATTAAACAACGCGGGCGACTCGTCGCCATAACCCCATTCCCTGCCGGTGAAAGTGTTGACGGTGAAATGCACAAACCCGTAGGTTTCCAGCCGATGCCACGCCAACTGGCGGGCGCTGGGCACGGCGCTAAACGGCGCCGGCGGCGCGATGGCGGTTGTTTTGTTTGAAGAATTTTTCGACATATTTTGCTCATCCCAATACAGTGCCATGGCCGCAATCCGCCTTCGCCAAGCTATGGCGGACACAGACGAATTCTCCGGAAATATTCCATTCCCCGTGTTTGCTCATTGATGCCAAATACTTGCTTTCTGTTATATCACAGACCGCTTCTGCGCTCCAAGGTTTCGGCGGTACGCCGGCGGAGCCGTCGGCGCTTCAACACCGGCAGCCGCGCGGCTCGCCCGGAGGGTTCGCCCCATCCTGAGCAAATTTCATATAATGTAAAGTACGCCGCGCGTATAGAAGTGTCAAACCATAATATCCGCCAGGATTCAGGGAAATTGCCGCGGCTCTGACAAAAGCGGCAGCGCAATTTTTTTACACCCGGTAAATCCTGGACCAATAAACCCGGTAATGTATGGAGGAAAATATTATTGGAGATTTCGCACGCTACACGCGGAGTTCATACTATCATCAATACTCACACCCACATACTCACACACCCACATACTTCTGCTAGTGGGAGCGGCGTTACACGCCGCGATCGTCGACTCGTCGGGAGTCTCGCCCTCCAGTACGATCAACAAATTCGTCTTATACCCAGCGGGAATATCCACGCGGAAATCGCGTTGACATCATTCCCGCCATGACATACCCTCTCTGCTTATGGCTTACACCTATTGTTTTACCATCCATGGCACGCGCGGCAGCTTCCCGGTCTGCGGAAAACAATTCCTCCGGCACGGCGGCCAGACCACCTGTTTTTCCCTGCGCGCCCCGGCGGGCTTGCTGGTGTTCGACGCCGGCACCGGCATGGGCGACGCCGGCAAGCCGCTCCGCGGCGCGCCGACTCTGCCAACCACCATATTTTTTACCCACTTCCATCTCGACCATGTCATTGGGTTGCCGGCGTTTACGCCGCTGTACGACCCGCGCGCAAAGATCAACTTCATGGCGGATGCCCGGCGCTATCCGCGCTGGCGCGCCGCGCTGCGCCGTCTGGCCGGCCGGCCCTATTGGCCGGTGGACTTGGAAAAATGCGGGGGATGCCTGCGTTGGCGCGACTTGCCGGCTGCCGGCCGCCTGTCACTGTATGGCGTGAATATTTCCTGGTGCCCCGTGCGCCATCCCCAACCCTGCCTGGCCTACCGCCTGGACACCCCCGCCCGCTCGATCGTCATTGCCACGGATTACGAGCCGGGAGATGCCGCCGGCGACGCGCAATTCCTGCAATTCTGCCGGCAGGCGGATGTGCTGATCTTTGACGCGCAATTCACCCCCCGCGAATACCCGCGCTACCGGGGCTGGGGGCATGGCGTCTGGACCCAGGGCGTCCGAATCGCGCGCGCCGCCGGCATCCGGCAACTGATTCTGACCCATCATGCGCCCGGGCGCACTGACCGCCAGATTGACGCCATTGCGCGGGCGGCCCGGCAAGTTTTTCCGGGCGCCCGGGCCGCGTATGACGGCATGACTTGGCGCTGGCAGGCTTGACAGGCGCGGGTGTGTTTGCAATAGTTAACTTTTTCTGGAACAGCGAAACGGATGATCATCGCGCCATTGCGGCGCATTTCAACATGGGAGCAAAACGATGCACGCAGACAGCTTGAAATTTTTAAAGGAATTGATGGAGCAGCCCTCGCCTTCCGGTTTCGAAACCCCGGCCCAGAAAGTCATCCGCGCGCGGATGAAAAAATTCGCCGATACGGTGCAGACCGACGTCCATGGGAATGTGTTCGGCGTGTTGAATGCCAAAGCCCCCGTGCGGGTGATGCTGGCCGGCCATGTGGATGAAATCGGCCTGATGATCACGCATATTGACGATAAGGGTTTTATTTATTTCGCCGATGTCGGCGGCTGGGACGCCCCCGTGGCCCTGGGCCAGCGGGTCAGCATCCGTAACCGCCGCGGCGACGTGCGCGGCGTGATCGGCCGCAAGGCCGTCCACCAGATTCCACAGGAAGAACGCAATAAAGGCATAAAACTGGATGATTTGTGGATAGATATCGGCGCCAAGGACCGCAAGGATGCGCTGCAGGCGGTGGAGATCGGCGACTCCGTGGTGGTCGTCGGCGAGTTCATGGAATTGCGCAACGGCTTCGTGGCCGGCCGGGCGTTTGACGACCGCGCGGGCGCCTGGGCGGTGACGGAAACGCTGGGAGCATTGCGCGGCAAAAAATTGAACGTGGCCGTCCACGCCGTCGCCACCGTGCAGGAGGAAGTCGGCCTGCGCGGCGCCATTACCAGCGCCTACAGCGTACAGCCGCACGTCGGCATCGCCGTGGACGTCGGACACACTTCCGATTACCCCGGCGGCGACCCGAAGAAAACCGGGGACATCGGCGTGGGGCGCGGCCCGATTCTGCACCGCGGCCCCAACATCAACCCCGTCCTGGGCCAGATGCTGTGCGACACCGCGCGCCGCCGGCATATCAAGTTCCAGATGCAATCCGAGCCGCGCGGCACGGGCACCGACGCCAACGCGATGCAACTGGCGCGCGGCGGCTGCGCCGCCGCGCTGGTCAGCATCCCCAATCGCTACATGCATTCCCCGGTGGAAGTGGTGGCTTTGCGGGACATGGAAGACACCGTCAAACTTTTGACCGAGACCATCCTGGGGCTGACCGGCCGCGATTCCTTCATCCCGGAATGATGTCTCTCACAAAGCCACAAAGCCGCTAAGGAAAGCCTGTAATTGCCCATCCATCGTTTGGGTTGGTTTTCATCCAGCTTGGCGCCTTTGCGGCTTTGTGAGAGAATTTTTCCCTTGTTCGAACAACGCCGAGCGTGGCGCTGGTTGCCATCTGCGTCATCCTAGAAATTATCGATCAAATCATAGTATTGTTTGAGAGTTTCAACGGATTTCAGAGTTGCCTCCCACAAGAGCCAGCTAAGCACAAGAATTACGATTGTCAGTCCGATCTTCCAGGCACTTTTTGTTTGGGGCCGCCACCATATAAGTGGCAACGCCAAGGGACCCACGCAGCAAACGGCAATGACAATGAAAGGCGTACGGAAGTACCACGGCATTTTCTTCCCGACCATGGATGGCGGAACGAACCCATCCAGAAATTCGCCGCAATGTTTACACTTTATCGCTTCATCCTGAATCTCTTCGGCACAGAATGGACACTTCTTCATTCTTTATCTCTCTTGGTTTTCTCTCACAAATCCGCTAAGGAGGATCTATAATAAGGTTCTCAAAATAATATAGACATTAAAAGATACCTGTCTTACTTCGGTAGGGCGCCCAGGCCCTTGGGCGCCAAGGCGGTCAAGAGCCTGACCACCCTACCAAAATATTGTAAATTGTTGAGTCAATTACGAGAACATTAATAATTGCCAAGAGCCCGGAACTAGGCGCCTGATGCAATTGAACTGCTCCCTCAACAAGACCATTCCCGCTGTCGTTTTCATCCATCTTGGTGTCTTTGCGGCTTTGTGAGAGAATTATTTCCTTGTTCGAACGGCTGCGGGTTACCTGCGCGACGCGAAGCGGCGCGCCAGGGGCAACCGCTAGACAGTGCGACATGGATCCATGGCCAATTATTCTGCACCTGACCGAGCGGAGGGTGGCGCATGAAAAATAAAGCAGTCCGGCGGCCTGAAAGTCAGTGTTGAAAACAGCACCGTCGCCAGAATAAGAAGGCCAAGCGAGACTAATCGGCACTTTGTGCCGAACTCGCGACCGAGCATTGCGTGACCAAGGAACTCGCCCGCAAAGATCGCGATCGCAAAGAGTGAAATATCCGCCGCCAGATAATGCCTCCCTGACAGCGCGGTGTATCCGTAGAACAGAGCTACGATCACGCACGAAGGGAGCATGCAGCGGATGGCGGCTGCCGGCAGCCAACCAGGGGCCGAGCTGTAGATTGTGCGCTGAATCAGCGTAAGCGCAAGTGCAGGCCAGAACGCGAGTTTGAGGTGTTCCCACGTGCTTTCGTTCGTCGCGGCGAAAATAGCGACAAACCTGCTTCGTCCGGACCACTGCCAAGCGAAGTGAAGCAGAGATCCGGCGGAGATGATGACGAGCGCGCTCAAGCAGGAGCGCCACTTCAGGGCCTGGCTCATAGTGAACATCCGATCCTTTTCCTGATCACGGGCGTGAACTTCCGTAATCAGGTTTTGCCGCGCTATCGCGGCATTAACCTGGATTGCCTTGTCAGGGATAAAACTCCTATGCGAAGGAAAGGTCAAGCTCGTCTGCAATCTTCTTGAGCTTCTTGTCCTCTGTCCAAAGGGGGAGTTTTGAGAGCGTTGCCGATGCAAGAAGATGGACGTCAACAAATCCTATTCCTTGCCCCATGAGGAGGTTGCTTTCCATGAAATGGAGGAACTCCTCTTCATTCACAACTTGGCTCGTTGGGAGCGTGTCTAGAAGGGTTAGCACTTCCTTTCGATTCTTCAAGTTTCCGCAAGCGAGTTCGCCAATGATGAACGGGTGACAGGCCACTGCGACTTCTTGCAGAAGCGTCCTGAGTTTCGGGTTGTCATCGCGGAAATGGTTGATCCATACGGACGTGTCAACAAGAACCATGCTAGCTCCTTCTTCTGGGGATGGCGGGGAGTGATGGCATCGTACCGCCGAGAGCGGCAAGGCGTCTACTGCTGGCAACGGTGACCAGTGCTTCCAGTCCCATTCTGACCAATGCAGTTTTCTCTTTTACGCCCGTAAGCCCAGAAGCCTTACTGACCAATCTGTCGTCTATGTTTATGGTAGTTCTCATACATATGAGTGTGCATATTAGATGCATATCCGTCAACTTCTTTTTTCTGCGGATTTCGGAGGAAATTGACCACGCTTTTCGGGAATTGTGGAATTCAGGTCATGTCTAAACGGCGTGTTGCCAAAATCGAGATTCCACACCCGGTCTCAACGCATTCTGCTCCGGTGCCCACGGCTGCTGTCAGGCGCACCAGTAGCGGTTGACGGCTTCCTTGGCCAGGCGCACATAGTGACAACCCCGCTCGAAATCACCAAAGATCGTCCCAACTTCCCGTTGCGCAATTTCGAAGAGGCAGCCGCTTGCCGCCTCGCAGACAGTCCTGAAGGACGCCAAGATGGCCTGGTCATTGAGCGGCCCATCGCAGGTTACGAGTTCGGCCCGCGGCTTGCTGTAATAGACGACCCGGCTACCTCGCAGGTACTCGCCAATGCGGGGCTCATCGTTGAAGGGCGAGACGGATAGTTTGCGCAGTTTGGGCCACCTTGACAGGTAGTTCGGCCAGATGGCGTCAACACGTTCGCAACAACCGTAAGAAAGCAGCCCGAAGCGATCAACCAAGCGTTGCTGGTACGGGAAGACAAACTCGCCAAAGGTATCCGCCGAGACCGCCGTGGTTTCCTGCGACTCGAGGAAGCCCCAACACTCTGTTGTCCGCGTCACTTTGTCGGCCGGCAGTTCGTCGGTGAAGGCGAAGGATTCCTGGGCCAGGGGGCTGAGACCGTTCGTCGGCAGCAGCAACTGCTCGTCCTCGAGGAAGTCGTAGTACCGTTCATAGAGCGTAGTCGCCATGTCCATGGCCTGTCGCACGGCATCCGGACAGTCGAACATGGCGATGTAATAGGCTTCCATGCCCATCAGGTGGACAAGCGGGTTGGTCATACTTCCCGGCAGGCTACCCATGACCATGCGCACCGGCAGGATATCACCCAGAATATCCTCCAGGAACTCGCGCCGATGCGCGGTTCCTTCCCGGTCAACCCCATATGACCCGCCGCGCAGCTTGTCCATCTCTGCAGCCAGGTCGCTGATGACCGGATCGATGTGAAAGCCCTGCGGGTTGGGACCCTCGGCTCGTGTGATCGAAGGCTGGAGGCCGAATGGCCGGACATGGGTGCGCCACGTCATGTCGATGGTTGGCGAGATGGGCGTATCGTCGTCGAACAGTTCGCGCCCGACCAAATTGCCAAGGAGGCCGGCTTCGATCTGGCGGGCCTGCTGACCCTCGCATTGCAGCCGCGGGGTGATGACCTCGTGGCGGAAATTGGAAAAAAGCAGCCTGACGGGCGGTGCTTCACGCCGGCCCTCTGCCTGCGCCCGCCACTTCTTCAGAATGATGTCATTCTGCGGGGAATTCGCGTAGTTTAGCTGGATCTGCGCCCGCCGCCTCAGAATCTCGCGATCTCGTGCTGAAATAATCTCCATGTCGTAATCCTCTTAGCCAATGTCGCTAATCTCGGGTGGCTACGCCGTACCGAGTATTTGCTGGTTGGCAGTTTCATCCCTGCTTCGCTTCAACAATGTCCACCACAAAGATGTCTGGTTGGCAGTAAATCCTGACGGGGGGATTTGCCGACCCGATCCCGCTGGCAACAAAGAGGTGCGTATCGTTCACGACGAAATGGCCATGATCAAAACGACGGCCATAGACAGAAGGCACGACGATGGGGCCTACAAGCGGGATACGAATCTGTCCTGCATGGTAGTGTCCAGAGAACACGATATCGGCTGAAGATTCGGACAACCGGTAGATGTTGTCGGGAGTGTGCGACAGGACAACATAAAGCATGTTGGCCCTCTGGGGCGAGATGCTCTTTTCTTGCATACCCCACGGGTAGTCATATCCGCTGATTGCGATCTGGTTCTCACCGGCTGCGAGTGTGGCGGTTTCATCAGAAAGCAGGCGGAGCCTGCTTGCAGTGACGACCTTCCGCACTGCATCCGCATCTGCCCAATAGTCGTGATTCCCGAGAACTGCATACGTCTCCAGCGTGGCAATGGGCCGCAGGAATTCCGCCAACTTCGGCAGTGCATCAAGACTGGCGATGAAATCGCCAGTGAACACGGCAATGTCTGGTTCAGACTGTTCAGCAACCGCCAGGACCCCCTGATAATACTCAAGGGGGATTGAAGGACGTACATGCAGATCGGTGAGGTGCACAATCCGGAGTGGCGCACCGCGCCACTTGGGATGTGGCAATCGGTACCGATGGACAACAAGGTCTGTGGTGGTTACCGGGGTTGTCAGGGCAAACTGGTGGGGGATCGTGCCGACGGGCTGCGATCCGGCACATGAGCGCCGGATGAAAGACCGCCGTGCCTCGCCAACAACGATGAGGGTCAGCAGCGCCAGCGGGGCGTAAACCCACGGCGGACGTGCAAGAAAGAACCCCAGGATGGCGCCGATTCCGACGAACGCAGCTAAGGCCGCCAGAATGACCGGTGCTTTGGCCTTGCTGTCCGGCATCAGGATGAGAACCCGGTTGAGCAACATGAGAAAGGCGCAGAACCCCGCTGACGCGTAGAGCAGCGCTGAACCGATTTGCATGATGGGTATCTTCATTTCTATTCGCCGATGTGCGGTCCGATGGTCACCCTTGACGGCGTGTTGCCCAAACCGAGATTCCTCCCTTCGACTTCGCTCAGGGCAGGCTTTGTCGAAGCATCTCGCCGAAGGCGTTCTTTTCATTTGGGTAACACGCCCTCAAAGTGATCCAGTGCGCCCTCGTCCCGATGCGTGACGGCGGTGGGCGTTGGCTCAGGCGAATTATTGGTTATTTTTGGGGAAAAGCTGCCGCTGCGCACAAAGCACAGCGCCACTGCAATCACTTGCTTGTCGCGCATGAGGTAAGGATGCGACACATGGACCACGAGGTGCTCCCTCATTCCTTCAACCCGCGTCCGCTCAATCGAGACCTTTCCGTCATCGGGCCCATCAATCATCATGCTATTTAGCCAATTGATGGTGCGGTCGCCGGCAACGACTCCCAATTCGAACTTCACCGGTCCTAAAGTCGCCGGGAAGGAGTCCGTGCCCGTCCCCAACTCTGTTCCCGCGGGACCATTGATGCGACGAAACAGCCACCACGATCCCAATCGATCGACTACTTCACTTCCTTGATTCGGCGGGCCAAGCATCACGACCCGGCCGAGTCGGGGATGATTCCGTCGTTCGAAGTAGGACCGCACAAGAATGCAGCCCAATGAGTGCGCGACGAAATGAATCTGAGTGCACCCTTGAAGCCGCGGATCCGCTAAAGCGCCGCCGACGACTTCGCGGCTAAGTGTTTCGATGGACTGTTTTCGTGAGGGATAATCGAGGTTCAAGACGATGTATCCTGCTTCTGTAAACGCCGATTGCATCAGATCCATGCTGTGGCTCGTGCGCGCGAGTCCGTGAAGCAGAACGACCGCTTCGCGAGCATGGATAACGCTATGACCGAAGGCGCAGAAGACAAGCAAGCTGAGCCACACGGATGTTTTGACAAACGTAATTTTCAGAGGTAGCGCGCTGGCGCCATCCGACGGAAAATCTTGTGCGAACTTCATTCCTGCCAAAATCTCCCCGTTTGCGCGTCCGTGTCCGGCACCTTCCGGACTTGTCCAGTTCGTGCTGGAGAATATGCGATTCCCCATTCAAAACGCAATATTTTTTGTTGCGAGGCACGGCGGTGTTGAGCGTATGATGGATATTACAAGAATCCTTGACTGACCCTTTTTCCCCTGACAACCGCCGCGCGTTTGCCGGCCTGACCGAACGGCAACCACAGCCGCCAAGAGGCCAGTCGCAGCAAGAATCGCGTCACGCCCCTCTGAGATCAGCATGCGGCGATGGACGGTCGGCTTCGGGACACTGTAGCTCGATGAAGATGAGGCGACGCTATGGTGCGCCCACGCCGCGTGGATGACCACCGACGCGAGCACGGCGCCCCAGAAGGCGATTGTGATCTTTCCCATTCTCTTCATTTCCTCTCGCCGAACGCCCGCCTTCTCGGGCGGCGCGTTAGCGACGTACCGAGCGAGGCGTGGTTCGCTTTGTCATTTCTTTATCAAATCATACGATGCGTGAGACTCAATCCACTTGCCCTGTTTTCGATCTTTCCACGGCTTTGGCTCCGGGTCAAAATCACAAAGTTCAAGATGAACTATGTCGTGTTTTGTCCAATGCGCACCAACATATCGCAGTTCAAGAACAAGGATATCTCCTGTGATTCCATCAACAGTGATGGCGGCGTCCAACCTCACGACGGCAGCGCCTTCCTGATTCTGTCCCGGCATGAACCGCACCAGGGTTCCGAGATGTTCATCCTTGCCACACAACCAACGAGGAGTCATGTCGTATCCGCCGTAGAGCTTGACACGATCACCTTCGCGCAGTCTGTTTCTTCCGAATATCATCTTGTCAGCGAACGTCTACTCTGAGGGTTTGGCGAGCTCCTCGCCAATACCCTCCTGAGTCTTGTTGGATTTCTTTTTGGGTCTCGCAAACATTATCCAGATGCCCGAACCGAGAAAGAGGCAGCCGAAAACACCTGTGAGTAGGGCATTGCCTCTTCGTGAGGCAGCAATAGCATTGCGGGCATCGTGAATGACTTCCCTATACCCTTTCTGAATTTTTGGAGGCAAGCCCTGCAATTCTTCTGACTGGATAAACTTCTCTCGCAATTCAGGAGACAAGTGTGCATTGCCAGAGGGCGTCAGGGCGTTTTCTCTCACCATGAAACGGATAGATGCATGTTGAGTCGCAAAAACACCCATGAAGCAATGCACGCAGGAGATAACAAACGCGACGCCCAAGAGTAATGATACTGTTCTCATTTATCTTTCAAATCCAATCGGGATAGGGGGGCGCCTCGCGGCGCCGCCCCTCCCACACCACCCGGCATGCGGATCACGCACCGGGCGATTCCGTACGGTTAAGTGTGCAACAAAGGTAGCCCCATCTCAACGAAATGTCGAGTCGGCAGCGCAATGCCCAGCGCAGTCGCGACCCGGAAGTATGCTTTCCAGCCGTGCAGGTAGCCCGCCAGTTCGCCGATAATCCGGCGCAGACAGCATCCACGATTGTGGCGCGTCATCGTCCGTATCCTCGCCTTGAGTCTCTCTCAGGCTTTCGCGCTGACGGATGGGATTTCCCCCCACCCCGCCTCGCGACAACCTTTCGCTTCCCTTCGGCTTCTCCTTCACCTGGCGTGGTGACTGGCACCCCACAAGTTACGGGCCTTGTCCGGCACACACATCACGCCTCACCGGACTTGTAAGCCTCGCAGTGTGTTAAAAGCACGGTTAATGTGATGGTTCGACTGTTCATTTCCTGTGTTTCAGAGCGTTTCAGACCATTGGAGGAAATCTCTCGCTCGCTCAGAGAGATGCTGAAGATGTGTCAGGGTTAACAACCGGTGCCTGTGGAGGCTGATCAATCTCTGAGCGATGGTGGAGCGACGCCAATCGTTGAAGCATTCGGCGATAATACCGTCTGAGTCTTTGATGTGACGGAATGATTCCAGATATCTGGCGTGCTCTGACTTGCCGTCAGCGTGCAGCATGCTGAGCGTCGCGTCGTTGATCCGCTTGCACAGGGAAGCGAGCAGTTCACCTTGGATGCTTCTCAAGTACTTCCAGTCGTTTTCAGAAATCGAACCTGTCATATCTTGTCGCTCTTTGCCGAACGTTGTGGATCACGCGCAAGGGAAAGGCAAGCGAAGTGCGGCTCTTCACTTGTCGCGTTCAGGTGCTTTTTGGCGCTCTTCCGTGTGCTCCATCAGAGACTGGAGTTGGCGTTGAAGTGGACGGAGCTTCGTGGTGGCGACATCCCACACTATGGTGTAGTCCACGCCGAAATAATCGTGAATCAGGCGGTCGCGCATGCCGGTCACCTTCCGCCATTCGATGTCGGACTGCTGTGTGCGCAATTCCTCCGGGATTTTCTTCGCCGCCTCGCCGATGATCTCAAGACTTCGGACGAAAGCTCGCGTCAAAGTGGCATCTTGTCTGAAAGTGTTGAAGTCCCGGCCTGGCAGTTGAGACAAGATGTACTCAATTTCATCGAGCATGTGTCGGATGTATTCACGCGGCGATTTGGACACGCTCCACCTCCCGCAGGATATGGGGGCCGATATAGGGGCTCAGGCTCTCAGGTGTCACCAACTCGACCCGACGCCCCAAGAGTTCTTCGAGAAAGAATGACAGGTCCATGAAACTGTCAAAGGTGTGCCGGCCAGTCACAAACTCAACGAGTACGTCCACATCGCTGGCATGGGTATGCCGACCGGTGACGAAAGATCCGAACAAGCCAAGCCCCTTGACGCCCAAAGACGCCAGGTGTTCCCTGGCGCCCTGAAGGCGCTCAATCACTTCCGCTTTGCATTCGACAGGTTTACTCATGATGGAAGCATTTTACCAAATGGCCGCACATCGTTCAACTCAGTTTCCCACATCTCTTGCCGAACGTCAAAGCTCAGCGGCAGTTTGCCGTCCTCCGCAGCGACTTGTTAAAGATTTTGTAATCGTTATAGTGGCTGTTGTCAAGCACCCAATCTTTTGATTATTAATCTCCGGTCCGGAAAGTATAGATAACTGGATCCAGCGGCACTCCTGCGGCACTCTGAAAATTCTTGTGCGATGGACTGTTCAATCCGAGCCTGTATTGACGGTTGGGGGCCAAGGAAACAGGCCGTACGCAGGTACGGCGATCTTCTGTCCAGTACGGTCCTTTGCCTTCCAACGCGGGCGGATAATCGGGTCCGCCGCCAGTCCATGAGAAACCGCTAGCCATCGGCACGCTGAACGTAACGCGCAATTCTGTTGTGTGCGGGTCAACCGCGACTGCCCCATTAGTCGGATTCATTTCAAGAATAACCGGCTTATGCGTTTTGGCGGTCAATTCGGCGCTTGCTCCTTGCGTGGTGAAATAGATCGCCGAAGGCAACGCGGGCACGCCCGCGGCATTGCGGAAGTTGCTGTGGCTTTTGGAATTGATGCCAACGCGGTAATAATGTCCCGGCTCCAGTTTCACGGGCAGAACTGCCGTGCGTGTGTCGCGCCAGTGCGGTCGCTGGCCCTCAATAATGGGCGGGAAATTGCTCCCGCCGCCGGTCCATGAGAAACCGCGCGCCATGTCGCGGTCAAAGGTGACGACGATTTCGCTCGTGGCCGGATCGACGTCCTTGGCTCCCACTGTCGGTATTGTGACGACAATCCGGGGCGGGCCTTCTGCCGCAACGCTCGTGGCCGGTCCGCCACTGGGTTCACCCTTCGCGGGCGTGGCGTCATCGGCAACACTCATGCTGCCGATTGCGAAAGCGACCACCGCTACCGACATAGCGACTTGCGACGGTTTCCTGAGTGTTTCAGTCATCGCGATCCTCCCTTTCTTTGTCTTGTTGTGCACAACGGCGGACTGTTGATCGGCGCTCGGCAGTCCGCCTAGTTCGCTCAGACTATTTTTAGACTAAATCAATTGTCAATGACTGACTCTGCACGGCTGCACACTATGATCCTGCACACTTGATCCTACACGCTCCCGGCGATTTATCAATAAGGTTCAAGTCTGTGTTGTGTGCGCTTTAAGCCAATTAATGAAAGCGTCACGGGTAATTCTGCCGGCCGCCATGGCAAGAATACGCAATCCTTCCGTGAAGCTCAAGAATTTCCAGAATGGAGAGATAGCGCATCAGGCAAGCCGTTTGTATAATTCCTGGTTCTTTGATAGAACACGACGGGCAGCATTGTCAAAGTCGCTGTCGGGTTGCCCGATCATGTCTTCGACTGATGCCGTCAGGAATTGTTCCGGTGCCAAACCAAAGCGATCGGCTTTCTGGCGCAAAGCCTCAGCCTTTGCATCCTCAAGTTGTACCGTGATGCTCGTAATAATCAATATCTCCTGCTGTTGTTTTTCAATGATATTCCATATATAATTAACAATCAACTCATTTTTTATTTGGCATTGCAGTGTTAGGCGCATCAATAAAACTACAAGAATCCATGACCCTTTCCCCTGCCCCGCGACCTTCAGATGCTGTGGGGTTACGCTCAGTGACGGAGATTTTCAGACGTTATCACCTGAATTTTGCACCGCGCAAGTTTGGCGCGGGGCAAGGCGGCGAGGGTGATGGTG